>JANXUM010000399.1 GCA_025356215.1 Bryobacter sp.
CAAAGAGCGCTACGAGGTCGACCCCGACATCGACACCCGCTACGCTCTCGCTTTTGAGAAACAAAGCCAATCCAACCGCGCGCTCGAAATCCTCAGCCGCGAAATTGACCGTCTCCCCAACAAGATCCGCAAAACCATCGAAATGCTCGTCTGGTACCGGCAAGTGCCCGCAGCCGTTCCAGAAGAAATCGAGGAACAAACCCAATCCGACGCCGAAATCCCCAAAACACCCGACCGCCCACGATATCCGCCCCCCGATGTCGACGTCAGTCTAGAGGACTTCAACCGGGCCATCATCGAAGCCGTCGAACGCCACGGCCTTCACATCCCCCAGGAGGCCAAAGACCAAATCCTAAATGAGTAACAAAGCCAATTCTGGAGCGGAGTCCCACCCCGGCGGCCACATAGCCCCAATGATCTTTGACAACCTGCGCCTACGCAAAAGTACGGACGCCACAAGTGTCGGCGATGTTAGCAGCCGTCTACAGTCCGCGCCTGTGATCGCCCCCGCACTTGCGTCATCCGTGGGACTGAGACCCTACGGTGTTAAGCTAAGAGACGTTTTCCTAACCATGACCAAGCGCGCGGCATTGCCTAAAGTATGCATAGCTTTGGGCCTACCCACAGTCGAGAAATTACTGGATCACGCCGAGAAAGAAGTCGCCGCCGGTGAGCACTTTCTTGAGTTCCGCCTCGACTACCTAACTCGGCCCGAAACCGGACTCAAGGCCATCACCGCCTTCGTCCAAAAGCACCACGACGTGCAATTGCTCGCCACCTGCCGCCGCCATCAAAATCATGGCAAGTACAACGGTGTAATTGACGACCAAATTCGCATCCTCGACGCCGCCATCGATGCCGGTGCCCACGCCATCGACGTCGAAATCGAAACAGCCGAGAAAACCGTCTCCAAGCTCGAACATATGCGCGCCAAGGCGCACCTGATTGTAAGTTGGCATAACTACGAAGGCACCCCGCCGCTTGAGCCCGTCTTACGCCGCATGATGAAAGTGCCCGCCGATGCTTACAAAGTCGTAACCACCGCCAAGAAGCCCAGCGACGCCGCTAAGGTGCTCGCCCTGCAGAAAGAACACCCCAAGGTTCCTTTGATTTTATTGGCGATGGGCGAGGTCGGCTTCCCCACCCGCGTGCTCTGCAACGCGCAAGGCGGCGTCTACACTTATGCCGCGCCCAACTCCGTCGAAGGTACCGCCCCGGGCCAAGTCAACGCCCGTGTGCTCAAGCAGCTTTACCGCATCGACAAGCTCACCAAGAACGCCAAGATCTATGGCGTCATCGCCGATCCTGTCCGCCACTCCCTCAGCCCCAACGTCCACAACCGCGCCTTCCAGGCCCGCCGCCTGGACGCCGTATACCTGCCCTTCCTGGTCAAGCCCACTCAGCTCAAAGATTTCTTGAGCCTCTGCGACAGCTTACCCGTCCAAGGCTTCAGCGTCACCATCCCCCACAAGCAGCGCATCATGCGCTACCTCGACGTCATCGAACCGTTGGCTCGCCGCATCGGGGCGGTCAATACGGTTTGGAAAAAGGCCGGTAAGTGGCGCGGCGCCAACACCGACGCAGCCGCCGTTACCAAGCCCCTCTCCAAGCGGATCAAGCTCAACCGCAGCTCTGTCCTCCTGCTCGGTAATGGAGGTGCCGCGCGCGGTGCCGCCTTTGCCCTCGTTGAAGAAGGCGCCAAGGTCTCCATCAGCGGTCGCAACCCCGATCGCGTCCGGGCTCTGGCCAAGATGTGCGGCGCCGAAGCCGTGCTTCGCGAGAACCTCAATGGCAAACAATACGACGCGCTTGTCCACGCGACGCCCATGGGAATGTGGCCGCACGCCAACGAGTGCTTCTTTGACGGCATGATCCCCGCCGACGTCGTCTTCGACATGGTCTACAATCCTCTTGAGACTGAATTGCTCAAACGGGCCAAGGCGCAGGGACGCGAAGTCATTCACGGCCTTGAGATGTTCCTCACCCAGGCTGCTCAACAGTTCGAGATCTGGCACGGCGAAACCGCTCCCCACAGCGTGATGGAGAAAGCGGCCATGGAGGCTCTACTTAAGTGAAACTCAAACGACGGGAAATCCTCGCGGGCGCGGTTGCCATCGCCGCCCCGCTCCAAGCTCAGGCCCAGGCACCAGACCCGACCGAACAGGCCAAAGCCGCCCTCAAGGCCAATCGCTCGCAGTTGGATCGAATTAAACTGCCGATGGCGACCGAGCCTGCCTTTGTGTTTAAGGCTTAACCCATGGCTATCGCCGGTTTGGATCTGTATTTCGCATCCGCCGCCGAGCTGAACGCAGGTTGGCGCAAAGGCAATTTCTCATCAGAGGAGCTGACCAAGGCCTACCTCGATCGCCTGGAGCGGATCGGGCCTCAACACAACGCCCTCGCGCACAGCCTGCGCAAGGACGCGCTCAAGAAGGCCAAGGAAGTCGACAAGGATCGCAAGATCGAACGCTTTCGCGGTCGTTTGCAAGGCGTGCCCTTTGGGGCCAAAGACCTACTCGCCTGGCCCGGCCATCCCACCACCTGGGGCGCCAAGCCCTTCGAGACGCAAAGCTTTGACGAGCCCGCCACGGTGCTCAAGAAGCTCGATAAATCCGGTGCCGTGCTGATCGGCAAGCTGGCGATGGTGCAACTCGCCGGAGGCCCCAGCTACCGTTGGGCCAAAGCCTCGCTCACCGGGCCTTGCCTCAACCCTTGGGACAAAACTCGCTGGGCCGGTGGATCCTCCAGCGGCAGTGGCGCAACCGTGGCGGCGGGCCTCGTCGGCTTCGCTCTCGGTAGCGAAACCAGCGGCAGCATCCTCACGCCCAGCGCGTTCTGCGGCATCAGCGGACTGCGACCCACCTACGGCTTGGTTAGCCGCGCGGGCGCGATGGCGCTCAGTTGGACACTGGACAAGATCGGGCCCATGGCGCGGACCGTTGAGGATTGCGGCATCATTCTCGACGCCATCGCCGGGGGCGATGCGAAAGACCCGATGAGCGCCGGCAAGGGTTTCTTTTACGCGCCTCAATACGGTCGGCCGATGAGCGACTATCGGGTTGCCTACGCGCCCGTCGATTGGGATGAGTGGGTCGACCCCGAGACCCGCGCCGCCTACGCCGAAACGCTCAAGGTCTTCAAGGGCATGGGTCTGAAGATGGTCGAGGCCGAACTGCCCGACTTTCCCTACGGCGCCCTTGTCGGCACCATCCTCAACGGTGAGGCGGCCAGCATTTTTGAAGACTTCATCGCCACCGGCCAAGTGGACCAACTGGCCGATGAGCGCCAAATCGCCGCGCTTAAGTCGGCTGGCGCACTTCCCGCCACAGACTATCTCAAAGCGATGCGAATCCGCCGTCAGGTGATGGAGGCCTTTGCCGGCTTCTTCTATGACACCGATATGATCCTCAGCCCAACTCGGCGCGGGATCGCCAATCTAGTGAGTCAGCCGCTGGACGCACCCGGTGCGCCGCCAACGCCTGAGCGCAAGCGCGGGCTGATCGGACACATTCCTGCGGGCAACTTGGCCGGGCTGCCGGCCCTGACCATGCCCTGTGGATTCTCGGGCGGTCTACCGGTCGGTGTGACCGTGATGAGCCGGCCGTTTAACGAGAATGCTCTGTTGGCTGTGGGTAATGAATTCCAGAAACGGACGGATTGGCACAAACGCCGGCCAACCCTCTCCTAGAGCGTGTAGAGAGTGCAGGCCAAGGTAGAGCATCGATCCAGCGGCAAGCGACTTCAACGGCTCGGCCCAGGCCCCGTTGACGCTCAAGCCGCCCGCCACGGTCATCCATTGAATGATGACGATGGCCGCGACAATGTGCAGCTTGCGCTCAAGCGCCGCGCGGAACAGAATCACCATCGCAAAGCCTTCCGGGATCTTATGCAACACGACGGCCGCCGCCGTACCGAACTGGGCGGAGCTCAGTCCGTCCGCAAAGGAATGCAGCGCCAGGGCCAGCAGCATCGGCAGGCCAAAACCGTGTAAACGAGTGGGGCACGCGGCGTGCTGATGATCGTGCGTGCAGGCAGGGCAGATCGGGTGAATATACCGATGGACCAGCCAGACCGCCAAAAAGCCCCCGATAAAGGCCATCGGTACGCCGAAACCGCCGAGCGCGCTGAGCAGCAGCAGGATGCCGCTGATCGCCGTCAGCCGGCGCATTGCCACCGCCGAGGGCGTGAAGAATAGACTAAGAAGGCTGGACGCGGTGCCTACGAGGGCAGCCAGCAGATGATTGCTCATTACTGATATTTGATTATCGACGAGAGGAAAGGGTTCTCGCAACTTTGGATTTATCTTCGGCTCGGCTTTGGACGGCGGGTTTGGTCTGCGCGGTGGCCGCCGTCTGGGATTGGCGCGAGCGCCGTATCCCCAATTGGCTCTGCCTCGGCGGCCTTCTGGGGGCCTTTATCTTGAACGATTGTGTCTTTGCTTTGAAGGGCTTAGCGTTGGCCTTGGCGATTCACCTGCCGTTGTTCGCGCTGCGGGCAACCGGCGGCGGAGACGTTAAACTGATGGCTGCCTTGGGCGCGCTGTTGGGTCTGGATGACTGGCTGAAATTGTTTATGATCAGCGCTTTGTTGGGAGGAGTGGTGGCGATCGGCTTCGTCTTGTCGCGCGGCGTACTGGGCGAGACCTTCCGCCGGATTGGTTTTGTCTTGTCCAGTCTGGTGCGCGGCCAAGCGCCCTATCAAACCAAGCCCGAGCTGGACGTGGGCAGCGGAATGGGTAGAACGCTGCCGCGTGGCGTCATTGTCGGTATGGCCTACCTGGGCTGGATTCTCTGGCGTTAGCGGGTCAGCGTAAAGCTGTCCAGCTCTTTACCGGCGGCTGATACCTGGCGCACTTTGAGCGTCTTCGCGCTGGCATCGATCACCGTGAACGAGTGTGTGTCGGAGACGAACTTCTCGGTGAACGATTGATACGAGCTCGGGTCGCCGTTCTGTTCGGGATTGTATAGGCCCGCCCCGCCCGCGCCCGTCACTATGTAGATCGGCCCCTTACCGAGAGTCCACTTGCCCGGTACCTCGCTGTGGCCGGTTAACTCAAAGCCGGGTTCCACCTCGAAGGTCATCGGGAAGCTGCGCTGGTAGTTGTGAACGTGCCCGCTCAGAACAAGGTCGGCCTTGCCTTCTTCAAAGATCTTGGACAAGACGCGGACGCGTTGCTCCTTGAAGTGCGCTTTGGAGGAATTAAAGGGCGGATGGTGGAAGGCGACAAAGCGCCATTTGGCTCTTGCGCCGGCTTTGAGATCGTTGCGCAGCCACTCCTGGAACGCGGGGTCCATGAAGTCGACGTAAGGATTGGAATCGATCACCGTCCAGTGGACGCTGCCGTAGTCGAACGAATAGTTGGCCATGCGCGGGTAATTGGGAGCGCTGGCGAGGAAGCTCTTTTGGGCCTCTTCGTTGCCCTTAAACTGGGGCACGTTCTTGCCCCCAACGCTCAGAGCGGGGCCGTTGAGCGGGAGCGACCAGTAGCGATAGAAGCCGAACAGATCGGCGGCGGCGGCGAAGTCCGGCTGGGGTTGCGAGTCGTGATTGCCGATAACGCCGGTAAAAAGTGTAGAGCGAAGCAGCGGCGCGCCGGCCAGCGGGTCCGCCTTCTCGGCGTTGTAAACAGGCCAGAACTTTTGCTGATACTCGCTGACGCGGCCCTTGGAGTAGACGATATCGCCGGTGATGAAAATATAGTCGGGGTTCTCTTTGTACGCTTGGTTGGCGACGGCACGCTGGCCCGCAGTATCGGCGGCACAGTCGCCGAAGACGACAAAGTGAGAGTCGGTGTTGGCACCTTTGCGGGCCACCGCGCCGCCTTCGAAGACCGGCTTGCCGGCGGCGGCAATCGTGTAGGTAAAACGCATGCCAGGCTTGAGTTTATTGAGCGAAGCGGAAAAAACGCGATGCGGTGCGGTGCCGTCAACCGCCACCCTGCGCAGCTCTTTGACACCGGCCTTGCGCCACGACGCGCCCACACGGTAGCGCACCGTCCAGGCGACGTCGCGGTCGTGTCCAAGCCACATCAGATCGAGCCCCTCGTCGGAGCTGAGCTTGGGGCGGTCGCCCAATTGGAGGTAGGGTTTCTGAAAGAAGACGGAGTCCTGGGCGGCGAGTGAAACGGCGATCAGAGCGAGTGCGAATCGGAGCATAACGGTAGAACCATCTTCGCAAGATTGCCGTTGCAATCAAATGACGGCGGCGGTTTGGTAGATTGGAGAGTGTCCAAGGGAGTCTTTATGAAATTGCGTCCGTTGCACGATAACGTGCTTGTGAAGCGCTTAGAAGCGCAGGGAAATAAGATCGGTAGTTTGTTTGTGCCCGACAGCGCGCAAGAGAAGCCGCAAGAGGCCGAAGTGATCGCGGTCGGATCGGGGACGCAGCTGAAAGACGGACGCCGCGTCGCGATGGAAGTGAAGGTCGGAGATAAGATTCTTTTCGGAAAATACTCGGGATCGGAAACCAAAGTGGGCGGGGACGAGTATTTGATCATGAGGGAAAGCGAAATCTTAGCGATTCTCGCCTAGACGACTCCTACTGGAGATTGAGGAAACCATGAAGACGACGATGATGAGAATCGCGCTTGGCGCGCTGATGACGGTGGCCTTGATGGGCCAGGCGAAGATCGCTGTACTGAACACGCAGAAGGCTTTGCTGGAGACGGCCGAGATCAAGAAGGCGCAAGCGGACCTTGAGGCCAAGTACAAGCCGCGCACCGACGACCTGCGCAAGCTGGACGCGGATCTTGTGGACATCCAAAACCGTCTCAGTGCGGGAGCGGGTAAATTGACCCAGCAGGTGGAGGCCGATCTGTCCTCAACCGGACAGCGCAAGCAGCGCGAGATGCAACGCAAGCAGGAAGACCTGCAGGCCGACGTCGAGCGTGACCGGCAGGAAATCTTGTTGAAGGCGAGCCAGCGCATGCAGGACGTCGTCAAGAAGCTGGCCGACGACAAGGGCTACGATGTGGTGCTGGACGCGGCAAACATCGTGCACTTCAAGACGGCGATCGAAATCACTACTGAGGCAACGGCGGCCTACGACAAGGCCCATCCCGCCAAATAGGAGAGGCATGTCCTCATATCTCGATCAGTACGGAGCTGGTGAAGAACGGCGCAACAAGAACATTGTTCGCGCCGTTCTCGTGTTTGCCGGCTTGATTGTTTTGACTCTGGCGGCTTATTACGCCCTGCGCAATTACAGCGAGAACGGGAAGCTGGACGACTTTCGCGCCTTGCTCGAAAAGAAGGACTACGCGGCGGCCTATCGCTTTTGGGGTTGCACGCCCGAGAAGCCTTGCCCCGACTACGCCTTCGACAAGTTCCTCGAAGACTGGGGCGAAAAGAGCGGGCATACCGACTTTGCGAAGATGCAGCTCAACCGCCGGGTGACTTGCAAGGACGGCTACGGGCGCGGGTGGAAGTTTGGCGACGACGAAGTCTACCTCTGGGTGGTGCGCCCCGATCAATCGTTAAGCTTTGAGCCTTGGCCGCATTGGAAACAAAGCTGGTTGGCGGCGCTCTTCAATGACTGCAGCGGTCGGAACCGGACGCTGCCGAATCTGAAGAAGCTATGAGGCTAGCGCTCGCATTCCTGCTCGTCAGCGGCACTGCGTGGGCGCAGGGCCTGATCGGCCAGGTGGAGCTGAGTGCCGGCTCGCGACGGGTGGAGGCGGCAGCGACCTTTCGAGGTCTGGGGATCGTGAGTGCAACGCGCTTTGAAGCCAAGGTGCGGGGTTCGCGCGACGGGGTGGCTTGGGGAGAGTGGCGCGCGGTGGAGCTTGGACACGACGGCGGAAGCCTGGTGTGGTTTGACGAGGGTGTGCGATTTGTGGAGGCCGAAGGTGCCGGGGCGATGCGCCTACTGTTCATCGAGCCTGGAAGGGCCAAGGCCGGGCTGGAGACGCGACGTGGCTTGGCCGGGGAGCCCGCGATCGTGACGCGCGCCGGATGGGGCTGCGGCGCTGAATGCGCGCCCAGGGACGCGCCCATCTTTGCCCCGGTCACTCACCTGATCGTTCATCATTCTGCGGGGGCCAACGCATCGAGCGACTGGGCGGCGGTCATTCGCAGTATTTGGGTGCTACACGTCAAGGGCAACGGCTGGAATGATATCGGCTATAACTTTCTGGTCGATCCCAACGGTACGATCTACGAGGGCCGCGCTGGCGGCGATGGAGTTACCGGAGCGCACTTCTCCGGAGTCAACACAGGGACGATGGGCGTGTGCATGGTGGGGACCTTCACGACCGAAGGGCCCACGAGCACCGCGATCGAGAGCCTGAAGAAGGTTTTGGGTTGGCAGGCCGAAAAGTGGAAGCTGGACGTGACGGGGCAAGCGCGCCACGCCGCCAGCGGGTTGACACTCAACACGGTCAGCGGGCACCGGGACGCGGGGCTGAGCCCGCAGGCTTCGGGAACGACAGAGTGCCCTGGGTTGGTCTTGTACACCTATCTGCCGGGCCTGCGAAACGACTTGAGCGGGGCGGTCGGTTGCAGCGTGGCGCTGCGCAGGCGCAACTATTGCTTTGGGAGCGCCGGGGGAAGCGAGGCAGTTGAGTTTGAGAACCCGCGCGGCTGCGAGGTCGGCGTCGAAGGCGGAGCGGACTGGGTGAGTGTGTCGGACGGCGGATTGCGGGTTGCGCCCAACCCGACCGCCAGCCGCCGGACCGTGGACCTGAAGATCGGCGGGCAAGTGCTGCAGGTGGCGCAGGCCGAGAGCGGGGTGGGGGAGTTGCCATGTGTGGCGCGGGGCAGCGTGGTGAATGGGGCGAGCTTTGACCAGCGGCCGTTGGCGCAAGGAGCGATCGCGTCGTTGTTTGGAGCGGGCCTTGAAGGCGCGCGAGTGCTAGTGAATGGCAGCAACGTGGCCGCTACTGTGTTTGCAAGCACGGCAAATCAAGTCAACTTCGCGCTACCGGCGAGCGTGCAGCCGGGGAGCGCGAGGCTGGTGGTTGAAAAGAACGGGGTGCGCAGCCCGGAAACGATGTTCTGGGTGACCGAGGCAGCACCGGCGGTGTTTGCGGACGGCGCGGGGCGGGCGTTCGCGCAGTTCACAGAGGACCGTAAAATCGTGACCGTTTACCTGACTGGGATCGGAACTGACCGGCGGATGCTATGGGGGGCGACGATCGATGGACGCAAGGCGACGGGCCAATATTTGGGCGCCGCGCCAGGGTTCATCGGACTAGGGCAAGCGAACCTGGAACTACCGCAGGGCTTGAATGGGACCGAGTGGCCGCTGGAGATCAGCGTCTCGGGAGTGACGAGTCCGGCGGTTAGGTTGTGGTTGCCGTAGGCGGCACTGCCGAAGCGTCGCGAAATCGTTGGTTTGTGGCCTCGTCGGCGGGAAAAAAGCTTTCGATGCGAAGTTCATCGTCGGCGAAGTCTACGGGAAGCACGGGGACTAAGGCCACTCCCTCCTCCCGGCTGCACGACGGTCGACAGCGACATAGCCCCGAGGCAATTGAATCGTGTCGTGCGTTACCTCGTTCTTTGAGAAGGCACTCAAAGGAGAGATGGCTACGACGGCACGTTTGATGACTCTGATTGCGGTGACTAGCGGGTTTGGCGTACTGACCGCGCTGGCTCTGATCGATGCGGGGTTTTAGGGCATCCTCGCACCGCACTTTCGCCGTTGGGGCGGTGCGCAGGTCCTTACCGACTTGGTCATCCTGGCTCTATTGAGCTGTGTTTGGATGGTTGGCCATGCGCGAATTTCGCGTGAGCCAGCCAAAGAACCCGGTGCTCTCAGCGCCTGTGGACTCTAGGCCATAAAGCCGAGGTTGCGATTGGGGAAGTTAATCAGGCTGGGGAAAACCTGATCGAGCTTGGCTGAGTTGACCCCGAACCAGGAGGCCATCGTCGCTCCGTATTGCTCCACCGAGGTGGTGGGGAGCCAGAGTCCGCGATCGCCGACATCGTCAGGGCCGCCGATGGCCAGGGTCGGGAAGGTGCCGTACATGCTGCCGCCCTTGACCGCGCCGCCCATCATGATGTGGTGGCTGCCCCAGGCGTGATCCGTGCCGTTGTTGCCGTTCGGGCCAAAGGTGCGGTTGAAGTCCGACTCGGTAAAGGTGGTGACGTTGTTCTGCACCGTCAATTCCGTAGTCGCGTCGTAGAAGGCCGACAGCGCCCCGTTGAGCTGTGTATACAGGCCTTGTTGGGAATTCAACAAGTTTTCGTGATTGTCGTATCCGCCAGCTGAGACGAAGAAGATCTGCCGGGAGCTGGCCAAGCTGCCGCGATTCTTAATGATTCTCGCCACTTGCTCGAATTGATTGCCGAGGCCAGTGTTGGGGAAGACAGTCGTGATGCCGCTGGGGCCGGTGAGGACGTTGTTCAGGACCTTGCCCACCTGGATACCGTTATTCATCGTCTTATTGGCGGCTTGGACGAGCGTCATGCCGGATTGAAAGTTGATGACTTGCTGGAAGGCGTTGTCGCGAGCCATGGCCGAGACCGAGCCGTCGGAGCCGCTGAGGCCCAGGCCCAGGCCACCGTTGACGATGGCGGGGCCGGTGGCCGCACCGATGGTGAACAGCGCGCCTCCAGCGGTGGATACGGCTATCGGCAAGAGCGAAGCTTGGTTGAAGCTACCAACCAAGGCGTCGGCTGCGCGGCCTCCCCAGCCGGAGCGGGGGCCACTGGTGGCGGCTTGTTGCCAAGCCTGTTGTTGGTCCGAGTGTGAGTAGAGATTCATTGGCACGGAGCTGCCCATTTTGTACTGCGCCTTGGTGATGGGCCGGAGCAGCGGGCCGACGTTGAGAACGGCTGCCGCCTTGCCTTGGTTGTAGAGCTGCTGGACGCGGGTGAGTTGCGGATGGAAGCCGTAGGGCTTGCCCCGATCCATGATGGGCAGGAGGACGTTCTCAGCGTGACCGACTGCGCCCGGGCGGACCTTGGAGTAATCGGTATAACCGGCACCCATGGGCACGATCATGTTGTTTGAATCGTTGCCTCCGAACAAGAAGACGCAGACCAAGGCCTTGTAGTCTCCGGCCTGGGCGAGGGCGTCCAGGAGGCCGAAGTAACCAAGTCCAGCGGTGGCGACAGAGCGGCGCAGCAGAGCGCGGCGGCTGATTTTAGGAATGAATTGTTGCATGGTGTCTTTTCTCTTTCTTAAAGGTGTTGGCTTAGTTCTGGATTTGGTAGTGGGCCGAGGTGAGCGTGAGATAGAGCGCGAGGCGCACACGATCGTTCGGGTTGGTTACAGTTGCTATCGTGTCGCGGATGCCTTGCTTGAGCAGGTCGGGCATTGTGCCATGCAGTAAGTGGGCGTTGAGGGCCGCGATGAGCGCCTCCACATCGCCAGCGAGGCCGAGATAGGGGGCGAGGTCGGGCTTGGCTTCGGCGTTCCTGTCTAGCCGTAGCATGTAGTCGATGTAGTTCACGCGCTCCAGCGATGTGATGGGCGTGAAGTTCTGATACTCGGGACCGTAGAGCGTGGGGCTGCCGGCGACGCGGCCGAGCGGCGAGTAGTAGTTGAAGACGCTCGGCGGATAGAAGAGCTTTTGCCCCATGTTTTCGATGTCGGATTCGAGTGGATTGCTGGCGGCGATGGTGCCGTCCAGCGCCTTGATGATGTTCAGGAAGTAGAGGATCGGTTCGCGCAGGTGGCCCGCGAAGGACGCATACGGATTGGGGGTGGCGGGGTTGTCGCCGGCGCGGGCCTCCGGGTCAAGCAGGACGGCGCGCATGACGCCGAACAGGTCGCCGCGCTTGCTGTTGTAGTTGTTGAAGGCGGCGACGACGCGCCCCATGTAGGCGGGGCTTGGGTTGGAGGTGACGTGGTGCTGGATCAGGCGCAGCGCGACGAAGGGCGCGATATTGGAGTGCTCAAAGAGGATCTTGAGCGCCGCGTCGACGTCCTGCGCGGCGGTCTGGCCAGGCGCGATGGTGCGGCCGAGGATGGTCTTGGCGCCCGTATCGTGGTTCGCTTCGACGGGCACCATCGGCGCGCCATAGTTTTGGTTGTTGTGGTTGTTCGAACCGCGGCCCTTGCCGGGAGGATAAGTCCAGCCAGTAAAAGCCCGGGCGAGGGCGATGACGTCGTCCTGGGTGTAAGACTCATACGGGTTGCCGCTGGGGTCTTTGAGCGGAGTGCCATCGGCACGGAGGAACGCGGTGCCCAGGGTGAAGAGCTGCATGATCTCCCGCGAGTAGTTCTCGTTCGGTTGGAAGCCTTTGGCGGGGTTGGCCTTATCGTTGTTGACCATGTTGAGGTACTCACCCATGGCGACGTCGAGAGTGATCTCCTTCATCAGGTCCTGGTAGTTGCCGAGCGCGTTGCGCAGCAAAGCGCGGTGGTAAGGGACCAGGCCCTTGGTGGTCTCCACCTGGACGGCCGAGACGACCATGATCTGGTGGAGCGAGAAGGCGACCCGCTGGCGGAGTTGGTCTTTGTTCTTCATCGCGTTGACGAAGAACTCCGCCTGCATGTCATAGACGGGGATGTTGCCGTTTGGCGTCGGCATTGAGTAGGTGGAATCGGCTGCAGACTTCTGCTCGTCAAGCCAAGCGTCGAAGCCCATCTGCATGACACGGTAGATTTCTGCCGGAGAGGCACCCCAGGTGGCTTGCTCCAAAAATCGCTTGGCTGCGGAATAGGAGACCAACGGGTTGGCCGGGGAAAGATTCACTATCCTGGGTGCCGAGGTGGTGGCACCGGGTGCCGGGTTGGACACGGTGAGCGCGGCGATGCCTCCTGGGGCGGGCTTGCTGGTGCCGCTGACCATAATTTGCGTGACGGAAACGACGTTGGCCGTCATCGGAACGCCGCCAAGATTGACCGTCGCACCGGTGGCAAAACCGTTGCCAATGACGATGAACGAGACGTTGCCGATGCCGATGGCGGCGGGGTTGGTGGAACTAATCGTGGGCACCGGATTCTGCAGCGTGACTGTCGATTCAGCCTTGGCCGTAGTGTCCTTCTTACTTTGCGCACCCACTTTGACGGTACCGCCGACGGCGGCGATGTTGAGCGGGGCGGTGAAAGTGCCGTCGGTGGCGATGGTGCCGACGGTCGCGTTGCCGCCCACCACACCGTTCACCGTCCAATCGACGTCTTTGATCAGCGTGTTCTTAACGGCGGCGGTGAAGGCTCGCGTTGCGCCGCCGCGCACGGTTGCCGTTGTGGGGGACGTTGTGACCGAAACCGGTGCCTGGACATTGAAGCACTTCTGATTGGAGTTGCCACCGCCAGGGGCAGGGTTCTCTACGACTACGCAATACTGCTGGACGTTGGGGAAGGTCTGATCCGAGCGGAGCTCGGTGGAGCTAACAAACGTCGTCGTCACAACCGCGTTCTGGATCTTGATCTTGGCGCCGCTGACAAACTTGGTGCCCGTGACGATGAGAGTGTAGGGGTGATTGATGTTGAATTCAGAGGGCTGAATCGTCGTGATCGTCGGCGTTGCGTTCTGGAGAGTGATGACCGATTCAGCGAACTTGGTGGGAGCCGCGACGCTAGTCACTTTGACTTTGACGGTGGGGGTGGCGGGCAGGACGGCGGGGGGCGTGTAGAGGCCGGTGGTGGAGATGGTGCCAACGGTCGAGTTGCCGCCGGCGACGCCTTCGACAGCCCAAGTTACAGCCGTGTTGGCGACGCCGGTTACAGCGCCACTGAATTGTCTCGTTGCATCTAGACGGACAGTTGCGGTGGTTGGGGAGATTGTTACAGTTTGCGCAGCGAGGGGCAGTGCGAGCGCGAGAATCGACAGCAGTCTTGGGGTCCAGTATTTTCGTACCATAACGCTTGATGTTGATGGTACGGGTAGAGCCTTTTTAGGTTCAACGAGTAAAAGTACTTACAGCGCAACTTTGTGCCGGGTCTGGGTATGTAGAAAGATACCTAGGCATTCCGCTTTATTAGGGGTTGCCAGAAGGGAGCGATTCATAACATGCTGAGGCGTGAGACGCGCAATTCCGTCAGCATTCTGCCGTCGCCGCCGCAGCCATTCATCCAAATGATGCCCATGCCGCGCGTGGCACATTGGGGCATGACTTCGTGACAGGCGTCAAAGGTGAAGTTGAGGGCGAGCATCGAAACCTGAACGTCGGTTCGACCCAGAGCGCGAGTGTGAAGCCCGGGGTCTCGCTTGCGACGCATGAGGGCATTGCTTAGCCCTTGAAGAAACTAGTTTTGCCGGAGTAATCGGTACCTACTGGTTCCACCACATTTTCGGCATCTTAACCTGACGCGGATAGATTCGATCAAGCGTATCGCCTTCGAACAGCTCGCCATTCTTCATGATGTAGCGGACGGAATTGGTATTGCGGATTCCTTCGAGCGGGTTGGAGGAGAGGACCACGAGGTCGGCCATCTTGCCCGGTTCAATGCTACCCAGGTCTTGCTCGTAGCCGATCGCTTTGGCGCCATTCAGGGTGGCGGCGCGCAGTGTTTCGAGAGGCGTCAGGCCGCCGGATTGCAGCGCCCACATCTCCCAGTGATACCCGAGACCCTGTAACTGGCCGTGGCTTCCGATGCCGATGAGGCCGCCTTCGCGCATGATCTTGGCGGCGGACGCGGCGATCTTGGGGAACGAATACTCTTCGTAGCGGAACCAGGGACGGCGCTGGGTACGGTTCTCGAGAATGTTCTCCGGCACAAAGCGATTAAGCTTACGATCGGTGGAGACTTCGGTTGTTTCGTAAAAGTAGTTCTCAGCCCAGGGGCCGCCGTAGGCGACCAGGAGCGTCGGCGTGTAGGCGATGCCCGACTTGGCATAAACCTGCACGACGTCCTTGTAGAGCGGCACGATGGGCAGGCTGTGTTCATTACCGCTATAGCCGTCGATGGCGTGGGTGAGATTGAGTTTCAGGTCGAGACCGCCCTCGGTGGTGGGCATGATGCCGAACTTGCGGGAGGCGTCGAGGACAAATTGGCGCTGCTGCCGGTTGCCCACCATGTAGCTCTTGATGGTGTTGGTGCGGTAGTTATCCGCGTAGCGGGAAATAACGTCCACCGCGTCCTCCGGCTTGCGGAAGTCAGTGTTGGAGAAGACTCCAGGGCCGGTTGAATAGGCGCGGGGCCCGACCATTTCGCCCGTTTCGACAAGGTCCTGATAAGCGAACATGTCGTTGGTTGCCGTTTGAGGATCGCGCCCGGTGGTGACGCCGTAGGCGAGATTAGCGAAGAAGGCCCAGTTGGCGGAATCGAGCACACCGCGGCGGATTTCGGTCCAATGAGCGTGGGTGTCGATGAAGCCGGGTGTGATGGTCATGCCAGTTAGATCCATCACTTTCGCGTCGCGCGGAATCGGGAAGGAGCCTTTCTTTCCGACGGCGGCGATGCGGTTGTCCCTCACCATGACGTCGCCATTGGCAATCACCTCGTCACCGCGCATGGTGATGATTTGGGCGTTGCGAAAGACGATGGTGCCCTCGGGCTTGTAGCGCGGCACCTCGATGACGATATTGGAGGACGCTATCTTGGCATCTTTCTGGACGCGCGGTTCCTGGGCGGCGGGGCGTGGGGCATCGCCGCCGTCGCCATCGTCAAAGCTGATATCGGCAAGGGATTGGCGATAAAAGGTGGAGCCAACGGCCCAGGTGATCGTCTTGCCGTCGTTGGACCAGGCAAACGAATCGGCACCGACGTTGGTGAGCTTTCGCGTGGGAACGCTTGGCGCGGAGACATTGATCACCGGCGCGTCGCCGCCCGTCTCCGGTACGGCAAGAAGATAGAGCAGATTATGCACCTGCGCCAGTGCAAACTTGCCGTCGGGGCTGAGGCGCACCGTCTCGGCCGGGGGCGCATCGTTACCGCCCAGATTGCGGCCCTGCACCTTGAGAATTGTGCGGCGATCGGAGCCGTCCAGCCGCATCGACAGCAGGCCCTGCTGCGAATAGAAATAGACACGATCGCTGGCGGCGGCAAAGTGGGGACTGCCGAGGCCGCGAGCCGGTGCGACCAGCGTGGCGTCGCCGCCGGTAGCGGGTAGCGTGACGACATCCATCGCCACCCGGTTGCGACCGCCGAACTCATCCTGCATCTCAACACGGGCTTGCCGCGCGGCGCGGAGCGCAAGAAGCCGTGAGCCATCGGGCGCCCAAGCGAGGTCTTTATAGAAGGCGGGCACGCGAGACAATTGGCGGGGCGGGGCGGAGCCATCTGCGGCGATGCTGTAGACGTGTCCGCCCTGATCGGGCTTGTCGGGCCAGGTCACATAGGCAATCGATTTTCCATCGGGCGACCAGCAGGGGTAGAACTCTCGCGAGTCCGCTGTCTGGATCATACGCCGGGGAGCGCCGCCGTTGAGGTCCATGACATAGAGATGGGTTAGGGCGGAGAATGCAACGCTTTTGCCATCGGGCGAAAGCGCGGTCTGTTGCGCTAAACGCACCTTGACGGGGCCTTCTTCCACGCGTCTTGGGAAGTGCATCGCGGGGACGGAGTCGAGCGAAACTTGGGCGTTGAAGGGGATGAGCGTGTCTTTGCCATCGGCGACGTCCACCCGATGCAGCTTGCCGCCATAGCTGACTACGATCGACTTGCCATCGGGGGTGAAGGCGTAGCCAGGGAGCAGGTCTCGCGTGAAGCGGCTTTCCTGATCGTCGCGAGTGACGGGGTACTTGAGCCAGCGCTCATCGCCAGATTTCAGGTCGCGGATGCGAAGGCCGCTCTCGGTTTTATAGCGAGTACCGAATACGAGAGTGCCGCCATCGGGTGAGACCACGGGGCGGATGCCGCTGCCATTGGCGTTGGTTACCGTGTCTTCTTCGCCCGTGGTGCGATCGCGGCGGGCCACCTGCCACATCGGGAAAGTGGCGTTGTAGCTGAAGCCGCCGGTGCGCTTGGCGTAGTAGAAATACTTACCGTCGCGCGAGAGGGAGGCACCCATGAAGTTCAGTCGGGGGGCGGGGGCGTCGCCGGGGGCAGTCGCTGCGGCGGGGCCGATCTGCGATTTGGTGATTTGTACTCCGGAGCCACCGTTGATGTTGTACATCCAAAGCTCATAGGTACGGGCACCTTGCGCCTGCCGCGAGATGACGACGTAGTCGCTGCCCTGGGTCCAGGTGGGCGAGGCGTATTCCGCATTGCGGTCCCGCGTCAACTGCCGGGCGGCGGTGCCGTCAGCTTTGGCAAACCAGACATTGTCGGCACCGTCGCGATCGCTCACGAAGGCAATGTATTTGCCGTCGGGCGAGAACGACGGCTGGCTATCGTAAGCCGGGCCGCTGGTAATTCTATTGGCCTGTCCACCGGCGATGGGAAGCGTGTACAGATCGCCGACCAAATCGAAAACGAGGGTCTTGCCGTCCGGGGCCACGTCGACCGACAGCCAAGTGCCTTCGTCCGTTGAAAACTCAATTTTACTGGTGTATTCGAGCGGGAGCGGCTTCTTGGGAGCGGCCTTGGTGTCCGGCGATTGCGCCGTAAGGACGAAGGCAATCGCCAACAAAGACAGGAAAGATCTGAGCATGCGTAGAGTTTAACTCTTCGGCATACGGCGCTGAGCCTGGCTTGGCTTGGCGCTACTTGCCGGGTTTCTTCTTGTAACCCTGCCAGACGTATTCGAGCGCCTCGGGAAGAGTTTGTGCTTTCACCGTGCGATCGGTGTGGCCGGCGTTGCGGGCGAAGACGAACTGGTAGTCGTAACCTTTGGCGGCCAGCACTTTTGCCATCAACTCATTGGCCAATACCCAATCGTGATAGTTATCGCGGGTGTTCAGGTTGTCGCGATCGCTGACTTCCATCCAGATGCGCAGAGGCTTCTTGGGAGTGTTAGGGATGAGGGTTTCGTGAAACTCCCAGGCGCCGTGGGGAAGCTTTGGATCGGTCGGCCATTGTTGGTTGACGTAAGTGCCCGAGTAAGTGAGAACGCGATGATAGAGCTCGGGATGATACCAGGCCATGATCATCGCGGCCGAGCCGCCGGAACTGCCGCCCATGGTGGCGCGGCCGTCGGGGTCTTTGGTGAGCTTGACGTTGGCGTTCTTTTCGACCAGCGGCAGAACTTCCTTTTCGACAAACTCGGCATAGAGGCCGGACATGGTGTCGTACTCCAAGCCTCGCTCACTGCCCTGGGCGTCGCCGGAGCCGTTGCCGATGGAGATGGCGATCATCGCGGGCAGGCGCTTTTGGTGGATCAAGTTATCGAGCGCTGTGAAGAGGGCTTTATCGGGGCCGTCGGCTCCGACGATGAAGGGCGCGACACTGCCGGGCACGTATTGCTTGGGGACATAGACGGCGACCTTGCGCGTATACGGAGCCGGGTAGCTATCGACGATCAGCTTGTTTGGGTTGGCGGGATCGGGCTGGCCAAAGGTGCCGGGCCGGCGGGCGATACCAGGATAGAACTTACTGTCGGTCGACTCCATCGTGAAATTGAAAACTTCGCCTTGGGGCACGCCCTCTTGCACGGTCATCTCGGGAGCGGCAGTGTGGGTGGGGCCGATGATGAAGTTACCGTTGGCCTTGGGCGACGGGACTTCGCCGTCGGGCAGCTCTTTGGCGGTGACGTAGCCGGGGGTGTTGGGGTCCCGTGTGGGCGCCTGGGGCCTGGGAGGGCGAGGGGCAGCGGGCGTGGGGGCGGGGGCCTGGGCCGCTGCCGGACTGAGGGCGGTTAGGATGCCGAGTAGGATCGTGATGGGGCGCATAGGGGAATAAAATCCACCCTGATCGTATCTCAAGTGCCGTTAGGGGTGGGTCCGGGTGGGGAAAGCAACGCGAAGCTGATGGGCCAAGTTTTGCCTGAGGCTAGAGAAGCCCTCGGTTAGGTTGACGTTCTCCAGCGGATCGCGTTTTATGTCATAGAGTTCTGTTGCGGCCAGGCTTCGCGTCTTCCAGTTGACCCACTCCACGTAACGATGAGTTTGTGTGCGGATGGCGTAGCCCATGTATTCAACGCCGTCGGGCGCGATCCAGGCACCCTCGCGCAGGAACTGGCTGAAGACAGCCTTCTTGCCGCCGCGCTGCGGGTTCTTGAGCAGCGGGACGAGGCTGACGCCTTCGAGTTCAGGTTTGCGCGGGATGCTGGCGAGCTCACACAGCGTGGGGTAAACGTCGACGAACTCAACCATCCCGTTGCAGACGGATGCCGGCTTCATCCCCGGCGCGCGAATGATCAAGGGTACGCGAGTGTCGATTTCGTAATTGGTCATCTTGCCCCAAGCGTTGTGATCGCCCAGCTTCCAGCCGTGATCGCCCCAAAGGACGATGACCGTGTTGCCAGCCAGTCCGAGGCGATCGAGTGAATTGAGGAGGCGTCCCACCTGGGCATCGACATAGCTGACGCTGGCGAAATAGCCGTGGCGCAGACGCCGCGCATCGGCTTCTGTCAACGAGCCGCGGTCGGGCGTGGGAGCGTTGGTGAAATCGCGGTATCCGCGCAGTTCGCGATTTCGATTTTCAGCCATCAAGGGCGCATTTTTGGGCAGAAACGGATTGGGCGATAAGGGGATCGTCGCTCGGTTATAGAGATCCCAATATCTCTTTGGCGCGTTGAAGGGCAGGTGCGGGCGATAGTAGCCGATGCCGAAAAAGAAGGGCTGATTGCGGGCTTTGAGCTCAGCGAGTTTGCGGATGGCAACGTCTGTCTGCGCTCCGTCGAAGTAAGCGTTGTCGGGCACATCGGGGGCCTCGGACGCGCCGCTCTTGAGATACCACTCGCCGTACTGATCTATGTGATTTCGTTGCTTGCCCTCGGCGGTCAACTGTTGCTTTCGATGTTCGATCCATACGGTATCGTCGTCGCTACGATAAACAGCGTCCGGATCGAAAGGGAAGCCTTTGATGCTGAGCTCCGGTTCGCTCCAGGAGGCATGATCGGGCAGGTTGTTGTGGAAGACTTTGCCGATGTTTACGGCATGGTAGCCGTTGGCCTTGAAGGCTTGGGGGAGTGTGACGGCGTCGGGCGAGTGTTTGCGGAAGTCGGTCTTGAGATCCCAACAGCGGAGTGTGTCGGGCCGCATCCCGGTGAGGATACTGGCGCGGGAAGGATTGCAGACGGCTTGTTGGCAGTAGGCGTGAGTGAATACCGTGCCGCTGCGGCCGAGCGCGTCGATGTTGGGGCTTTGGACATGAGAAGCGCCGTAGACGCCCAGTTCGGGACGGAGATCGTCGACGGCGATGAAGAGGATGTTGGGCTTTGCGGGGAGGGACTGGGCTGCGGTCGCGGCGGCGGCGGCGAGGAAGTCGCGGCGCTTCATGCTGCAAGTCTCATCGAGAAAAATTCTATCAAGTGGCGGGAGATGGCTGTCGTCTTCGCTTTGTAAGGTGAAGCAGGCGATGAGCCTGACTTGAACAGGAGACTAGTTATGAAGACGATACTTTTAGCAGTAAGCATAGTGGCCAACTGTCTTGCTGCTGACCCTTCGCCAGTGACTCGCTCGCATGTACGCGTGATCCACGTTAAAGCGGACATGAACACCGAGTTCCTCGATCTGCAAAAGACCGAACTGATTCCCGCACTGAAGAAGGCGGGCGTCAAGTCGAGAACGTTCTACGAGACTCGATTTGGCACGCGAGGGGAATATGTGGTGATCACACCGGTTGCCAGCCTCGGTGAGTATGAGGGCGATAGCCCACTCACCCGGGCGCTTGGCGCCGCGGGCGCGGCGCGGTTGAACGCAAAGTTGATGAAGTGTTATGACTCGGTCACTGATTACATCCAGACACGCCAGGACGATCTGAGCAATCTCGTGGAACCGCCGACCCCACCCAACTATGTCGTAGTTTCTCGATTGCGCGTGTCCCCGGGGAAGTTAGGCGACTTCCGGGGAATCATCAAGTCGGACATCCTTCCGATCTATGTGAAAGGGAAGAGGCGGTTGCAGACGAGCCGGCGGGGCTTTGGCGCCAATGGCAACGACTTTACCGCCGCCTACGGGATCGATAAATTGTCCGAGTTGGACGCCGGCAGCGTGGTGCTGCAGGCACTTGGCAATGAAGGAGTGGAGCGCCTGGCGCTGAAGTACGCTCCCATCTTTACGATCGTCGAGACCGTTGTGCGCCACCGGATGGCGGACCTCAGCTTCTGACGCGGTACGGCAACACAGGAGGGAGGAGCGGACTATCCAGCCCGCTCCTTTTGCCGTTTAGGGCTCCAAATGGTAGGTGAGCTCGCCGGCCTCCACTGGCACGCTCAGCGAATTTTGGCGAGGCGGCAGCGGGCAGGTGGCGAAGGGCGTGAAGGCGCAGGGCGGGTTGTAGGCTTTGTTGAAATCGAAGACCACGGTGTTGTCGGCCATGTTCCAGTCGCCGTAGAGAAAGCGCCCGGCGGGGTAGGTTGATTTATTGCTAGTGCGGTCGCGGAAGATGAGCCAGAGCTGGTTGGGGTCTGCCTTCAGAACTTGAGCTCTTAGCGTTTTGCCGCCTAACTTGAACTCGATCTCGCCGGGAGCCTCGTGTTCTTCAATCACGCCCTCGATCACCGTCGGCACACGCAACTGCTTGGGCTGGGGGTAAGGGATGAACTTGCCTGTGACTTTGTATTCCGGCTTCACCGGGAACCAGGTGCGGTGGGTGAACTCTTTGCGGTATTTGCTTGTCTTGTCGCGCAAGCGGATTCCGTATTTGCCGCCGCGCTCGATGATGATCATGCTTAGGTCGCCGATGACTGCCAGGTCGGCGGTTTTGTCGTGACTGTCATCACCCAGGACGCCGCCAGCGAAGGGCTTGCCGTTAACCGTCATGGCAACGCCCGGTTCCAGTTTGAGCTTTACGGTTTTGCCATCGAAATTGAAGGCGCCAAGCTTGGCGGGGGCTTTAGCGGCGGGGAGGACGAAGCCGCTCTTGGGGTCGCTCCCGACGGTGGTGTCGCCAGGCTTGAGCCAGTGGAGGCCAGCGACGGTGAGCCAGCCGGTGTCGGACTTGAGTACAGTTTCGATTCGCTTGCGGTAATCGGCCGGGGACTCTTTTGCGAGCGGATCGGCGGCAAAAGCAGTGGTTGTGAGCATGGTTGCAATAATCACCCAAGACTTGATCGACATAGGTATGATTCTACTCTCTCATCCCTAAGATGTAGAATCAAGCGGATGCGATTCGCGGCAATTGGAATCGCCTGCATTCTGTGCGGGCAAGACTTTTCAGAGACGCAATTGGAGAAGGCGACGGGAGGGCACCACTTTACCGAGGGGCCGCTGTGGTCCAAGGCGACGGCGCTGCTGTTGTTTTGCGATGTGCCGACGAATACGATTTTTGCCTTCATGCCGGGCAAGGGGCAAGGCAAGTATCGCGAGAATATGGGCGGGCCGACTTCGCTGGCCTATGACCCTGACGGGCGTTTGCTGGTGGCCGAATCGAAGGCGCGGCGGATCGTGCGGCTTTATCCGGGGAACGACGCGAAGTTCGATGTCGTTGCCGAACGATACGAGGGTAAGCGGTTGAACGGGCCCAACGATATGGCGGTACGCAAAGACGGACAGATCTATTTCACTGATCCTGCCTTTGGATCTCAGCGGGACAGCCGCGAGCTGGATTTTGACGGGATTTACCATTTGACGCCGAAGGGCGAGATGACTCTTGTGGCAAAACCGAAGGGGAGGCCCAACGGCATCGTGTTGTCGCCGAACGGCAAGACGCTTTACGTGAGCAATTCCGATGAGCGCCGGGTTTACGCGTACGACCTGGACGGGCGGGGGCGGGCGGCGAATGAGCGGGTGTTTCTGGACAAGCTGGACGGAGTGCCGGGGGGGCTGCGTGTGGACGAAAAGGGCAACCTGTATGTGGCGGCAAACAATGTGCTGATCTACTCGCCCGCGGGCGCGTTGTTGCACACGATTCACATGGGGGAGAAGCCTTCGAACATGGCGTTTGGCGACGAAGACCGGATGACGTTGTTTATCACCGCAAAGTCGGCAGTGTATCGTGCGAGGATGAAAGTCAGGGGAGCGGCCAGCGAATAGATCAACAACCCGATGTACGGCGATACCCGCCCAAGCCAGTATTGGGCGTTGGTGCGTTGATATTCGATGGGGACAGGCTGTTGCTGGTGCAACGCGGAAATGAGCCGTTGAAGGGCTGGTGGAGCTTGCCGGGCGGAGCGGTGGAGACCGGCGAACGACTTGAGGCGGCGGTCCTACGGGAAGTGCTGGAAGAGACCAATCTCTCCGTGAGGATCGTGCGTTTTGGTGAGATATTTGAGCGGCTGATGCTGGACGGCGCTGGCGCGACCGAGTATCACTATGTGTTGCTCGACTATGTTTGCGAGGTTGTAGGCGGGACGCTGAAGGCGGGGAGCGATTCGGCGGACGCGCGCTGGTTTACACCTGAAGAATTGAAAGAATTGCCCGTCACGTCGGGCACATTGGAAGTAGTAGAACGATGCCGAACTGGAGCCAAGAACTTTTAGAATACGAGGGCCTACGGGCCTTGCTGGGACGCTATGTCTCGTCCGCCGCCGGCAAGCGCCAAGTGAGCGCGATGGAGCCATCGAGCGATGTGGACGCGCTCAGGGCGCAGCTTGCCGAGGTGAGCGAGGCGCTGGAGTTTTTGACGGCCGGGGCGAATGAAGAGGGGTTGCCGCGGCTGCGCTTTACGGACCTGGAAGACGTCGCTGAAGCGGTGGCGCGAGTGCGCATTGAAGGTGCGGTGCTGGAGGGCTTGGAGATTCTTGCCGTGCGGGCATGGTTGCAGCGCGGTACAGAGTTTCGGTTGGGGTTGAGTGAGAATCCGTATCGCTTTCCGCTGCTGTGGGAAAAAGCGGAAAAGATTGCAGATTTTCGCCCGCTGCTGAGGCAGTTGGATGGGAAGATCCGACCGGACGGGATGTTAGAGGACGACGCCAGTGTCGCCCTGAAGCGGTTACGGCAAGAACTGGGGCGGCAGCGGGACGCGATCCAGGGGTCGCTGGAGCGATTCATGAAATCGCATCGCGACGACGGCGTAATGCAGGACGACTATGTCACGGTGCGCGGGGACCGCTTTGTGGTGCCGGTGGCGGCCAACTTCAAGGGGCGTGTGAACGGCGTGGTGCATGGGGCCAGTGGGTCTGGGCAGACGCTGTTTGTCGAGCCGTTGGAGACGATTCAGCTCAATAACGCCCTGGTGCGGTTGATCGAAGAAGAGATGCGCGAGTGCCATCGCATCTTTCGCGAGTTGACTGGATTTATGCGGGCGATGCATGGGGAGATCGCGGTGGCGGTGGAAGTGCTGGGGGCGCTGGAATTTGTGTTTGCCAAGGCGAGATTTGGCGCGGATTTCCATTGCACGATCCCTGTTTTCTCTGAGGGTGCGCGGCGGGGTTTGCATCTGTTGCAGGCGCGGCATCCGTTGCTGACCGACGTGCTGCGGCGCAAGCGATTGACGGCCGTTCCGCTGGATCTGGATCTGGATGAGAAGCAGCGCACTCTCTTGATCAGCGGGCCGAACACGGGCGGCAAGACGGTAGCGATGAAGACGGTGGGGTTGGTGTGTCTGATGGCGCAGAGCGGGTTGCCGGTGCCAGCGGCGGAGGCGACGCTGCCGGTGTTTGAGCAAGTACTGGCGGATATTGGCGATAGTCAATCGATCGAGACGAGCTTGTCGAGCTTTAGTTCGCATATGCGGCATGTGGCGGAATTGCTGGATCAGGCGACGCCGGACAGCCTGGTGATTCTCGATGAGATTGGCCGGTCGACCGACCCGGAGGAGGGCGGCGCTCTGGGTGTGGCGATTGTCGATCGCTTTCATCGCGACGGCTGCTTTACGCTGGCTTCGACACACTTGCTTGCGCTGAAGATTTACGGCGTCAATCATGACGGTGTATTGAGTGCGTCGATGGGTTTTGACGATGCGACGCTGATGCCGACCTTTGAGTTGCGCGTGGGCGCGCCGGGCAAGTCTGCCGGCCTGGATACGGCGGCGCGATTTGGAATTTTGCCAGAAGTGATCGAGCGGGCGCGCGGGGCAATGACGACGCGCGATCAGGATATTGCGCGCTTTCTGAACGAGCTGCAGGCGAAGCTGGAAAGTGCGACGGCGCTGGAGGCGGATTGGCGGCGGCGCGAGCAGGAAGTGAACGCGCGCGAGCGGGAACTGGACGATCGATACAACAAACGGGACTCGCAGCGGGTGCGCGAGTTTGAGGCCAAGACGGCGAAGCTGCTGCAGGAGTTTGAGCGCAATTCGCGGGCAACGCTGGAGGACATGAAGCAGGGTGCCGACGCACGCAAGGCGACGGATCAGGCGCAGTTGAAAGCTGCCAAGTTGAAGCGCGAGTTTCAGGCCGAAGTGCAGAGCGCGGTGCGGCCGGAGGGGCAGGCGCCGGCGGCAGCGAAGGAATCGAAATTGGCGGTGGGCGTAAAGGTGCGTATCGAGGGCGTGCGCGAGCCGGCGCAAGTGTTGCGGTTGCTGGATAACGGGCGGGTAGAGGTGCAGGCCGGGTTCTTGAAGATGCAGGTGTCGCGCGATGAAATCGAAGAGGTTTTGACAAATGCGGCGGCGGCGCTGGCGATCAAGAAGCTTCCGAACAATGTTCGATTTGAGCCGGGCCCAAGCTGGAACGAGCCGACACGGGAGATCAACGTCATTGGGCAGAACGCGGAAGAGGCGTTGGAGAACGTCGACCGCTTTTTGGATAAGGCGTCGCTGGGTTCGATTACGCGGGTGCGGATCATCCATGGGCACGGTTTTGGGGTGTTGAAAAAGGCGATCCAGCAGATGTTGGCGAAGCATCCGCATGTCGCGAACCACTTTGCGGCGACGCCGGGAGAGGGCGGGACGGGGGCGACGATCGCGGAACTGCGCTGATTGGGTTGGGGTTGACAGTCAGCGACTCGTGTGGTTAAAATTAAAACGAAC
>JANXUM010000420.1 GCA_025356215.1 Bryobacter sp.
GCGAGGCAGCCAGGTTCTGGTTGCCACGCCCGGACGTCTCTTCGACTTCATCGGCCGCAAGCTGGTGAAGCTGGGCGGCACCAAGATCGTCGTCCTCGACGAGGCGGATCGCATGCTCGACATGGGCTTTTTGCCCACCATCGAGCAGATCCTCCAGCAGGTCCCCATCCAACGCCAAACCTTGTTCTTCTCCGCTACGATCGAACGTACGATCGTGCCGCTGATCGCCAAACACGTACCCAACCCGGTGCGTATTGAGATCGGCGCGACGACCAAGCCCGGCGAAGGCATCGACCTGCACCTCTACGAGGTCGAATCGCACCGCAAGCTCGGCTTGCTGCGTCACCTGCTCACCGAGAAGCAGGGTTCGTTCCTGGTCTTTGCCCGCACCAAGCACTCCACCGACCGTCTCGCCAAGCGCCTCGCGCGCACCGGCATCAAGACGGCGGCCATCCACGGTGACCGCACCCAGAGCCAGCGCCGTCAAGCGCTTGAAGGCTTCAAGGACGGTTACTATCGTGTTCTCGTCGCCACCGACGTTGCCGCCCGCGGCATCCACGTGGACAACATCGAGCACGTCGTTAACTTCGATCTTCCCCAGGCACCCGAGGATTTCATCCATCGCGCCGGCCGGACAGGCCGCGCCGGAGCCAAGGGCACTGCGTCCACCTTCGCCACTGCTGGCGAGCGTGGTGCGGTCCGTCAGATCGAGCGCGCGATCAAGACCACCATGCCGCGTCAGGCTGTACCGCACGAACTTCCTGCGGACCCGGCCGACGTTGCCTCTGAGCAAAGCTTCGACCGCAACGATCGCGGTGGCTACAACTCCGAACGTCGCTTTAGCAGCGACGGCCGTGGTGGTGGTTATGGCGACCGTGGTGGTTTTGGTGATCGCGGCGGCTACGGCGGCGGCGCAAGCAACGACAAGCGTCCTCCGACACCTTACGAGGTGAAGAAGGCCGTCAAGAAGGTTGCCGCCCACTCCCCCAAGCCCAAGCATTCTTTCCTCAAAACAAAGAAGCTTGCCGCTAAGGACAAGCCCAACGTCGGCCGCAAAGCCTTCGCTTAAGCTCTAGCTAACACAAACAGTAGCGGCGAGAGACTCCGGTCCCTCGCCGCTTTTTCTATTTGTGTTAGCTTCTATTCAATGCGAATTCTTCCCGCCCTCTTGCTGCTTGCCAACCCACTCCAGGCGCAGATGGGAGACTGGCCGTCGTATGGTGGAACCAAGGGCAACCTCAAGTATTCCGCCCTCGATCAGATCAACGCCGAAAACCTAAAGTCACTGAAGATCGCCTGGCGCTGGCGCTCGATCGACGAAGACATCAAGGTCCAAGCCGGCATCCGCCCCTGGCTCTTCGAGGCCACGCCGCTAATGATTGCGGGCGTGCTCTACCTCAGCACCGGCATGGGCCAAATCGCGGCAGTCGACGCGGCATCAGGGAAAACTCTCTGGAGCCACGATCCCAAGAGTTACATCGGCAACAAGGCAACAGTCTATGGCTACACGCATCGAGGCGTTGCCTACTGGCCCGGCTCAGCCGGTCTCGCCCCGCGTATTCTGATGGGTGGCGTCGACGGTTACCTCATCGCGCTCGACGCCAAATCCGGCAAGCCCATTGAAGGCTTCGGCAACAATGGCAAAGTCGACCTCGGAGCCGATTGGCGCCCGGGCGTCGATCGCGCCGCTTTCGTCGTCACCTCACCGCCCGTGATTGTGCGAGACGTGGTTGTCGTCGGTTCGGGGCTTGGCGATTCGGGAGGCCCCCGGAATTCAACCCCGCCCGGCACCGTTCGCGGCTACGATGTCCGCACCGGAAAAAAGGTCTGGGACTTCAATTCCGTCCCCGGCCGCGACCAATTCGGCAACGATACCTGGCTGGAAGATTCCTGGAAAACCAGCCGCGGAGTGAGTGCCTGGACACCCTTTAGCGGCGACGATGACCTCGGCTATGTCTATCTCCCCTTCAGTACGCCCTCCAATGACTATTACGGCGGCAACCGCCCCGGCGACAACCTCTTCGGCACCAGCATTGTCTGCCTCGACGCCCGAACAGGGAAGCGTGTCTGGCACTTCCAGACAACCCATCACGACATTTGGGATTACGATCCTCCCGCCGCCCCCACCCTCACCGACATTCGCGTCGACGGCCGCAACATTCGCGCCTTGACCCAGATCACCAAACAAGGCTTCGTCTTCGTGCTCGATCGCCTCACCGGCAAACCGGTCTGGCCCATCCTCGAGCGCGCGGTGCCTCAGTCGCATACAGGCAAGGAGCGCACCTCGCCAACACAACCCGTGCCCACCAATCCGCCGCCATTCGCGCTCCAAGGCGCGCGAGAAGACGATGTGATCGACTTCACCCCCGCCTTACGGGAAGCCGGCTTGAAGATATTCCGGCAATATGAGGCGGGTCCCCTGTTCACTCCGCCGTCCTTTCGAGGGACGATCGCCCTTCCCGGCTCGCAGGGAGGTGCAAGCTGGGCGGGCGCCGCATTCGATCCCGAGACTCAGTTACTCTACGTGCCCTCGATCACCCGACCGGTCGTCGAGACGGTCCACGAAAAATCTGAGCCTCTGGCCAAGGCGACCACGGATGCCTTCACAAGTACGCGTGCCGCCCTGGTCGGTCCCGAAGGCCTACCCCTTTTCAAGCCGCCGTACGGTCAAATCACAGCCTTCGATCTGAAGACCGGAGACAAGTCCTGGCACATCCCCAGCGGCGACGGCCCCCGCGATCACCCCGCTTTGCGCCTGATGAAGTTGCCCAAACTCGGATGGCCCCTCCGCACTTTTGTCTTGTTGACCAAGTCCCTGCTCTTCGCCGCGCAGGAAGGCCCCGTCGGTCCCGAGCGCCGCGTCAGCGGCCGCATTGAAGCAGACCACACCGTGCGCGAGCCAAAGCTGCGTGCTTACGATAAGAAAACCGGTGCCGAACTCGCCGAATTCGATCTGCCATCCAACGCCACCGCTTCGCCGATGACTTACCTCATCAACGGAAAGCAATATCTTGTGATCGCAATCGGGGGATCAAATCTTCCTGCGGAGTTGGTCGCCTTCTCGCTGCCATAGCTCGCCTAAAACGGCCGCGCCCAGCGCAGGCCCTTGATGCGCGCAAAGTCCGCATCGTTGCTCACTAACTCACCCTGGAACTCCATCGCCAGCGCGGCCAGATGCGCGTCGGTCGTCAGATTGCCGCCGGCGCCCATTTCCGCAAGAATTGAGAAGAAGGCTTCAGCGTGCGAAGGGCCAAGATTCAATATCGTGACATTCGGTCGGCTAAGCCAGTCACGGACGGGACCACATGCCTGTGTGACGGTAATCGGATTCACCATCACCGACTTACTCGTGGTCAAACGGATAAACCCAAGTATCACGACCCAAGCCAAGCCAACCCCGCGCCCACAACTCAGAACGTCTTCCCACCAGAGCCGCGCCTCCTTGTGATGTCGCGCGTTCGGGTTATACGCATAGACTAAAACGTTGACGTCAGGGATGATCATTCAGCCATTTTGGCAAGCTGAGCTTGCGTATCCAGTTCGTCGACGAGCTGATTCAGGCGGCTTTCATCGATTTCCGGACGAAACCGAAGATTCTCGAAGGGTCGAACCTTGAATGGAACAGCATCACGAGTTGCCAGCATAAGACTGCGAAGCCCCAATCGTAAGGCTTGGTTGACCAATTCTTTCTGGGAAAGCGACGATGTCACGCGGCAACTTTCCAGTTGCCG
>JANXUM010000421.1 GCA_025356215.1 Bryobacter sp.
GAAAAGCCGGACGGCGAGGCCGGTGGTTGCCGGGGAGCGGGCGGCGCGGTCGTTGAGCGTGCGCGGGAATCGGCTGGCTTACTTAGTCAATGACTTTAAGACACTCGACGAAATGTATGTGGCGGACGCGGACGGTAGGAATGAGCGCCGTCTCACCCGCCACAACATCGAGCTATTCAAGGATTTTGACTTGTCGGATGTCTCGCGCTTTCAATATAAGTCCAGCGATGGGACGCCGGTGGAAGGCTTTGTCGTTAAGCCAGTGGGTTGGCAGGCGGGCAAGAAATATCCGGTCATCCTGAACGTTCACGGCGGCCCGGCTGGAATGTACGGCGTCGAGTGGAATCACGAGTTTCAGGTGTACGCGGGCCGGGGCTACGGTGTTGTGTTCACGAATCCGCGCGGGTCCACCGGATACGGCGAGGAGTTCGCTCGGGGAATCAAGAACAACTGGGGCAAGCTGGACTACGCCGACGTGATGACGGGCTTGGACGTGGCGATCAAGAGCAATTCGTGGATCGATATCGACAACTTGGGCGTAACGGGCGGTAGTTACGGCGGCTTCATGACGAATTGGATCGTTGGGCACACGAATCGCTTCAAAGCTGCCGTGACGCTGCGAAGCGTGGTGAACCTGATCAGTGACGAGGGGACCCGCGACGGGGCTTATGGACACGAGGAGGATTTCAAGGGTTTACTGTTCGACGAGTTCGATCAGTATTGGGAGGCCTCGCCTTTGAAGTACGCGAAGAACGTGAAGACGCCGACGCTGATTCTTCATTCAGACAATGACTTCCGGGTGCCGCTGGAGCAGGGCGAGCAATGGTTTCGGGCGCTCAAGCACTACGGCGTAGCCACAGAGCTAGTGATCTTTCCTCGGGAGAATCACAACCTGACCCGCACCGGGGAGCAGAAACATATCGTGGAAAGTATGAATTGGCAACTGTATTGGTTCAGTAAGTACATTGACAAGAATGCCGGAGCTCGGCCGCCGGACGCATTGCAGTAAGACCCCGTTTTCCCGCCGATCGCGCTTCTACTTTGCATGAAATACCTCATGCTTCCGCTGATGCTTGTCGCTTGTCTAGCCCAAGCCAGCGTGATCACCATCTCAGATGATTTCGAAGGAGTCAACCCGAGTTCAAACTGGATCAGCTTCACCAACTTTACCGACAATGTCAACACCACCAGTAGCGTCAGCTACCCGGGTTCGGGCGGCATCCCGACGCACTGGGCGCGCACCCTCGAAAGCTACACCACTGCTGGTGCGCAATACGAAGCCATGTACCTCTTCTCGACCCCCTACAACCCGGTTTATCAAGGGGCAATCAGCTTCATCAACTTCTCGCTGGACACGATTCGCGTGACGACCGCTGGTTCGCTTTACGTCCGCGCCGTCGTTGAGCAGGGCGGCACTTACTATGTAGCCGGAAACATCAGTCCCACCACGTCTTGGGCAAGCTCCTCGGCAACACTGACCAGCGCCAATTTTGCCCCAAATTTCTTCCCGGCCTCGCACCCCAATTTCACGAGTCTCGGCGGCCCACTAAGCTTCGGATATCTCATCGGTAGCAATACCTTCCCCGTCGGCCCGGGAGCTCCGGCAGACTTATCGCCCATCGCCGGCGTTGACAACTTCAAGTACGACCTGAATGTTCCCAATCCGACGGTGCCGGAGCCCGGATCCTGGTCGTTGATGTTGGTCGGCGCCTGCTTCGTAGGCCGTCGCTGGATGCTCCGCGCGCGCTCCTAGGACCGGCCTTTGGCCCGGCAGCGAGTCCAAACGACACGCCCGTGGGTTGTTTGGACTCGCTCATCCTAGCGTTATCCTGAAGGGGTGGAACTCGAGAAAAGCCCGTTGGTGAAGACGCGTGTGCCGCGACAGCGCGCTTGTAACGAAAAAAACGAAAAAGGAAAGATTTGTGCGGGCCACCTGAAAAGGTGGTACTTTTACGAAAAGGACTTCGGCACTCGCTTCGGCCCCGATGCTGAGCTTTATCGATGTGAGAAGTGCCACACCGTCTACCTTCCGAACCCGGAAGAGACAGCTCGCACAGCAACGCTAGCCTGGTAGCTACGCTAAGTTAATGATTTTGTTCGGTTTGCCGATAGACCATGCAGTGTGGCGTCTATTGGCGTCAGGCACCGTTGGGCGGGCTTAATTGATAGACCGCATCGGGCTCGGGTGGGTGGGTTTTGGTCGACTCTCCTCCGATGCGGTCCGCCCTCGGTTCTGCTGGGGCATACAGTCGGTGCGCCTGCGGCAAGTAGCACGATAGTTCCCGCCATCTTGCCAAACAAAGGCCCGCGTCCTAATTCATTCCTTCGCCTGACAGCTCCCTGCGCTGCTGGTACTCCAACTGTTGAAAAACTCAAGATTGAAAGATCTGTTCGGCAGGCCCACGCCCGCTATCGATATTTCTACCGATACCTGAAATGCCCGCTTGCCACAACAACGGAGCACGTTTAATGCCAAATGAACTGATTTTCATACCCGTCTAGGGACAAAAAAATCCCCTCTGTGGCAACCATCAAACGGATGAGTGAGCGGTTTTTTGATTCCCGATCCCGACTCCCGCAAGCACGCAAGCCTTTTCGGATGCGCTCGCTGTCTCCGCCTGCAAGTTGCAACAGAGGGCAGGTTTTAAGGGTACTTCATCAATTCACTGACTAAGATAGCAAATGAAGGGCCACGAGCGCACAAAAAGATTTCGTTGCAAACAAAGGTGCTTGCGCGCGGGAACAGGCGGATTGGCCCCGATGTTGGACACAGTTGCGTATCGCTGTGACACACCCATGGCAGACTGGAAAGTACATGCGGATCTGCTGGGCCCTACTCCTTACCCTACCCGTACTAGCGCAGTCTAACCAAGACGAGAGTTTCAAACCGTACACGGAATCTCCGCGCCTGCTGCTGCGTCCCGCGAGACTGCGGCTGTTGACGCGGGAGCGCGAACGGCAGTCGATCCGCTTTCAGCAATTCGATACTTTCATCGCCAACGGAGCGGCGATGCCGGAGCAAGCCTTTGCGTTGGCGTTGGCCAGCCGAATCTCGGGCAACCCAACGCATTGCAACAACGCCTACGCGTGGCTGTTGAAATCGAAAGAGGCCGACAATCGCCAGCGGGCGATCGTGCTCGATTGGTGCGCTGAGTCTTTGCCCGCGGCGCAGACCAAAACGCTGGCAGAATTGGCGGCCAGAAGCATGCCGGCGATCACGACAATTGCCTCGATGCGCGATCGCGCCTTCCTTGCGCTGGCCCTGGCGGACTATCAGCCGGAATTGAGCGAAAAGACGCTGAGCGAGACCGTCCTCCACTGGCGCACCAAACTGGGTCCGGGCATTCGCAACAACTCAACGTCCGTCCCGCAGGATCAACTGTACCCCCTGCTCGAATTTCTGCATGTGATCCGCGACAACCTGGAGATTGACCTGCGCCAGGACGCGCCTCAGTATTTTATTGAGCTTCCGATGACCCAGATGCTGGCCTACTATCCGGCTGCTTATCCCGGGCCTGACAACGAATTTCGCGTCGCGTTCTTCTCTGGCGACGGAGACCCCGACCTGAAGTTGGCCACAATGTTGCGCGCCGCCGAGTTGGCGATCGTGGCGCTGGACAACAACGCGGAGCTTTCGCAATCGCTGCAAGGCTGGCTGATGCAGGACCGTTACCTGCTGCGCTCGGCCAGCGGCATCCCCTACGAGTTTCTTTGGGCCAACGCCTACCAGCCGGGGCTGACTTACCATCACCTGCCGAATTCGTTTCACGACAGGCGCACCGGGCGGCTCTTCATCCGCAACACCTGGGAAGAGGAGGCGCGTTTTCTTTGTTACTACGACGGCAAGATCCAACTCTTTGAGGATGGCAAGCGCAAGCTGTTGAAAGTGTCGCCGAATACCCCGCCGATCGAGATGGGCGACGCTACGATCCTGGTGGGCGGGCAGGAGTTGATCAAGCACATTCAGTTTGAATTGCACGGTGCGCCGCGCGAATCCTGGTACATCATCGGTCTGAAGCCGAACACTTTGTTCGACGTCGAGGTGGATGACGAGGAGCTGGATGAGGCGCGCACGGATGCGGGCGGAATTCTGTCGCTCGACTTCGTCAGAGCGACGGCGAAAACCGGCGTGCGGGTTTTGCCGTCGCGCTTTGTAAAAGGGAGCGAGTGACGCAATGGTATCGAGGCGAACTTTAATCGAGGCGGCCTTTCAAGTCGTGCCCCGTAAACTGCGTTATGAGGTGTGGGATGTCTTTACCAACCGGCGCTTCGGCGGCAACCCACTTGGTGTCTTCTTCAATAGCGACGAGCTGAGCGACGAGCAACGCTTTGCGCTCACTCGCGAGATGAATCACTCGGAGACAAGCTTCGTTTCGCGCGGCGGCAAGGTGCGAATTTTCACGGCGACGCAAGAGTTGCCCTTTGCCGGGCACCCGGTGCTGGGGACGGCTTTCGCGTTGCGGCGGCTTAAGCCCGAGGCCAAGTCAATCATTGTTCAGGTGCCGCAGGGGCCAATCCCGGTTGAATTTGACGGCGACACGGCGATGATGCTGCAGCAGGACCCGGAGTTTAAAGAGACTCACGATGCTACGTTCCTGGTGCCGCTGTTGGGGCTGAAGCCGGAAGATCTCGCGCCCGATCTGCCCATCCAAACCGTTTCGACGGGGCGGCCTAATTTGATCGTCGTAGTGAAGTCGATTGAGGCGTTGAAATCTGTGAAATTCAACTGGCCCGCACTGCAAGAGTACTTCGCCAAGGGCGACGTTCAACGGGGAATTTACCTTCTCAGTTCGGCGACTTTGGACCGGAAAAACCAGCTTCACGCGCGCAAGATGACGCCGCGGCTGGAGGACCCGGCCACCGGTTCGGCGGCGGGCTGCGCGGCGGCTTATGCCGTGAAGTACAAACTCATCGCGCCCGACGGCCTGGCCCGAATGGAACAGGGGCACTTCATGAATCGGCCGAGTGAGATCCTGATTTCGGCGGCCAGGTCGGCGGGTGGCGCGATCAGTCGCGTACGGGTAGGCGGGAGCAGCGTGTTGGTGCTTTCCGGCACGGCGGAAGCTTAGCCAGATCCTCCGATATTGTGGGCTATCATCAGGGCTGATTCTCTATGAAGAAGTTCACTGGATTCCTTTTCTTATCGGCCTTTTGCGCGATCGCCCAAATGCCGGACACCCCAGGCGCTTACGTCGCCAAAGACTATGTCACGTCGCATAACGGCGTCAGGCATCTTGTCTATCAACAACGCTTTCAAGGTGTGGAGGTCTACGGCGCGGCGTGGGTCATAAACATCGACGCCGATGGGAAGGTGCTCAATTCCGGGGGCCAGATGTACCCGGATCCCGGCAGCATCGCACTGCCGAGTCAGAGCACGGCGTTTGAGGCCGTCACAACTGCCGTGCGCGCCGTCAACCCAAAATTGGCGCAACGCTACACCCCGTTGCTCAGCGCAAAGCGCGCAGCCAAGGGCCTGCGCTTTGCCGCCGCCTCTCTCGGAGAAGACATCGACGCCGAACTGGTCTGGTTCCCCGTGCGCGGCGCGTTGCAGCCGGCATGGATGTTCCAAATTACCGATGAAGACGGTGTGCATTCCTACACGACAATCGTTGAGAGCGCCAGCAAGGCGCTGGTGCACAAGCTGCCCACGACATACTTCTTCCAAGCCGCCAAGGGCCTGGTGTTTGAGCGCGAGAGTCCGCAACCCAACCCCACGCCCGGGGTGCGCCTGCTGACCTCGCCGCCCTACGTCAATCGCAGCGTGCAGCCTTTTCCCGCTTCGTGGGTATACAGCAATCAGACCGTGGGCAACAACACCACGACTGGTGAAAATTTATTGGGGCAATCGTTCATTACCGATCCGGTGGTGACCACCTCGCCTGGCCGCGACTTTAGTTTCCCTCTTGAGCTTGGCCCCGGCGCGCCGGCCTCCACGCTCTATCGCGACGCCATCAACACCAACCTCTTCTACTGGGTAAACGTTGCCCACGATCAGCACTACCTGAGCGGATTTGACGAAGCTTCCGGTAACTTCCAACAGGACAACCTCGGCAAAGGCGGCGTAGGCGGCGATCCAGTCTACGCATACACCCACTTCGGCGCGCAGGCGTTGCAGCGGGCGGCGTACGACAATGCGTTCTTCAGTTGGCGCGGCACACAGGACGGCGCCGCCGTGATGATGGCGATGTACCTCGGAAGTTCCGGGCGCGGCGGTTACCTAACCGACGGCTCGCTGGACGCGGGCGTCGTCATTCACGAATACACCCATGGAGTTTCCAGCCGCCTCGCCAGGAACGTCTACAACACGTATCAGGGCGCGTCGATGGGCGAAGCCTGGAGCGACTTCTT
>JANXUM010000457.1 GCA_025356215.1 Bryobacter sp.
AGGCCACCCGGTTCACGCGTTAGCTCCATGTCGCCCCTGCTGCCACTTCTAGTGCTCGCCCAAGCGGACCCCTCCGGCCTCGCCGAGCACATGCGCCGTTTCACCCAAATCTACTCGCTCGTCGAAGCCAACGCCGCCGACCCAATCGACCCCACCGCCGCCCTCGATCACGGTGCGCTTCCCGCCATGCTGCGCAAGTTAGATCCCCACAGCGTCTTCTTCGACAAAGAACAGTTCCTGCAATTGCGCGATATGGAGACCTCCACCCGCAAAGGCTTCGGCAGCATCGTCAGCATCGTCCCCGGCAAAGTGATCGTTCTCCAGACCATCGCCGGCAGTCCCAGCCAGCGCGCCGGGCTCAACCCGGGCGACGAGATCATCGCCATCAACAACGTCGCGCTTAGCCGCTTCGAGCCCGAGCAGATGGTCGAATTCCTTCAATATTCCAGGCAGAAGGACGCCGTCGTCGCCGTCCGCCGTCAAAACTTCCCCCGGCCTCTCGAGTTCGTGCTCTCGCCCGCCACCCTCGACGCCCCAACCGTCGAGCGCGCCTTCCTGCTCAAGCCCGACGTCGGCTATATCCGCGTGTCCAGCTTTGAAGACAAAACGGGCCGTGACCTCAAGATTGCCATCGACAAGATCGGTGGCAAGAAACTCAAAGGCCTGGTCCTGGACCTTCGCAACAACCCCGGCGGAGTCTTCGCCAGCGCGCTGGAATCGGCCAGCCTCTTCCTCCCCTCCGGCACGCGACTGACCAGCATCCGCGGTCGCTCGAAAAAAGAGGAAAACATCGACGTCCCCGCCGACAACGACGCCTACACCTTCCCGCTCACCGTGCTGATGAACGAGAAAAGTGCCAGCGGCTCAGAGGTCGTCGCCTCTGCCCTCCAGGACAACAACCGCGCCAAAGTGATCGGCCTCTCCAGTTACGGCAAAGGCCTCGTTCAAAGCGTCTTCCCGGTCTCCGGCGGCAACGGGCTCGCCCTCACCACGGCTTACTACTACACCCCCAAGGGCCGTTCCATTCAACGCCGCTACGAGGATTCGCAAATCGATGCAAACCTCAACACCGCCAAAGCCGGCGTCCAACCCGACCTCATCCAAGGCCCTGAAACGCAAACCCGTCTCCGCGCCTTTCTCGACTCGAACGGCCTCATCCTCGCCTTCGCCACCGAGTGGATCCAAAGCAATCCGAAGCCGCAGCCGGGCTTCAAGATGCCCCTCGCCACCTTGGACCAATATCAGCAATGGCTCTCGGCCCGAAACGTCCAGCCAGCCTTGGCTGAATGGTCAATCGATCGTGATTGGATCGCCAATCGTCTAGAGCAAGAGATCCTCAATCAGACTCTTGGAGTCGAAAAGGGCGACGAAATCGAAGCCCGCCGCGATCCTCAGATCCAGGCCGCGCTCGCTCAACTAACATCGCCCGCGAAGTTACACTAAAGGCGGATGGCCCTGCACATAGAAGACGCCGAAATCGAAAGCCTCGCCGTCGAGGTCGCCAAACTCGCCCACGAGACCACTGACGAAGCTGTGCGTCGCGCGCTGATCGACCGCAAGGACAAGCTCGCCCTGCCGGAACAGCCCCTCGGCCGCGGCGACAGAATGCTCGCTTACCTCGAACGGGAAGTCTGGCCCCTCATCCCGCCGGAGAATCTGGGCCGCACGCTCACAAAGGACGAAGAAGAAGAAATCCTTGGCTTCGGCCCTAATGGCTATTAATTTTGCTCGACACCTCTGCGATCATTTGCGCGCTCAATCGCGAACCCGAGTTCGAGAGACTAAAAAGCTTGATCGAAGGCGCTCCATTTATCGCAATCGGAACCCCGGGCTTGGTTGAGGCCGGCCTGGTACTAGCCGGACAAAAGGGGAATCCCCAACTCGTTCTCGACGACTTCATCCGTTCGATCGACGCCCGGATCCTCGACTTCCGCACAGAACATCAACTCGCCGCCCTCGACGCCTGCTTTCGCTTCGGCAAATCCCGTTACCCCGCCCGCCTCAACTTCGGCGACTGCCTCAGCTACGCCTACGCCGCCGTCCACAAGCTCCCCCTCGCCTACAAAGGCAACGACTTCGGTCTCACCGATCTACCCTTTCTCCACCGTCTCGACGCATAGCTCGCTAGACTGAAAGCATGGTCACGGTCGCCCTTCTCCTACTCGCCGCTGCTCCCCCCGACTTCTCGCGCGACGTCGCCCCGCTGCTCAATCAAAACTGCGTAAGCTGCCACCGCCCCGGCGAGATCGGCCCCATGGCCTTCACCAGCTACAAAGAAGTCCGCCCCTGGGCCAAAGCCATTGGCAACGCCGTCAAGTCCCGCAAGATGCCGCCCTGGCATGCCGACCCTCACTACGGCAAGTTCTCCAACGATTCGCGCCTCAAAGATAAGGAAGTCGAAACCATCCTCGCCTGGGTCGCCGCCGGTGCCCCCG
>JANXUM010000519.1 GCA_025356215.1 Bryobacter sp.
CTCCAATGTTGTTATGTGTTCGTTCAGTTTGTCACGTACGACTGAATTTCCAAAAGAACCTTCGGCGTGTACGCGCCCGCCCAGCGCTTTCGAATCTCGCCGCGCTGATCGACCCAAATCGTTTCTGGGGTTCCTCCTGAAAACCCTAGTTGCTTTGAAGCCATTGCCTGTGGATCGGAGATGATTTGATGATTTGTTGAGGCGGAAACCCTTGTGGAATAACCATGGCAGCACTCTCGAGGAAGAGATTAACGATATAGACTGCTATTCCGCGATTTCGCGCGGAATCAGTCTCTGCGATCCATGGCTCACTTTAGACCATAGGGGATGGGGAATGCAAGGACAACGTTGTTAGCGGCCGACCTTGTGCTGCCAGCAGAAGCGGCTGCCGGAGTCAGCCATGCGAGTGCAGCGTTTTCCGTCCTTGGTGTGACCGCCACAGCGGGCGCGGGCCGGGGCGGTCTTCGATATCGCCTGGGAGGCCGCGAGTTTGTTCGCGTCCGCCTCTTCGATGTCTTTGATTTGTTTTTCCAAGAGCTCGACTTGTTGCTGGATCTCGAAGGATTTGATCTTCAGATCGGAAATTTGCTGGCGGAGGGCCATCTTGTCGGGACCCGGCGGAGGCGGCTCCGCGAGCTTTTGCTGCTGCGCCGCGGCGCAGACCAGGAACACGAGGAGGCAGGCGAGTCTCATCAGAGGAAGAGTGTGCGCGCGGGGGGAAAGTTCTCACTCAGGGAGCAGTAGGAGCCGAGCGGGTGCGCGCTTGGTGTTGCCCCTGGGGCCGCCGATTGCGATTTCCCTACGCAGCTCGGCTAAGCGTTGATCGAAGTTCGGATTTGGGTTTCTTCCATGACATTGCGGGCTGGGTCAGCGAACTTCGATGATGCGGTCACCCGCTTCCAAGCTCGCCTCGATCCTCGGCCACAGGCTTTCTATTGCGGCCAGAAGCGCCTTGGTGCGGCAATTCCCCAACCGAATCCAGATGAGACGCGCCTTTGCTGAAGGACCGGTCGCCAAGTAGAGAAAATCCTCGTCCTTGCTGATGACAACGCTGTCGTTACGGCTAGCGTGTTCCCAGATTTCGGCATCGGAAGCGTCAGCCAAATCAACGTCGAGAACATGCTGGCAATCTATTCCGCGAGACGCGAGAAAGCGTGCCAGTGCTGCGGGCAGCTGGTTATCGACCAGAAACCTCACGATGCCTGAAGAACTGTGTGATCGGCTTGGTGGGCCGCGTATTCAATGGCGGCGTAGATGTCTTCACCCTCAAGGAAGGCATAGTCGGCGAGAATCTCATCGAAGCTCGCGCCATTGGCTAGAAGTTCGAGAACATCCGTGACGCGGATACGCTGGCCGCGAATGCAGGGACGACCCCCACATTTGCCCTCGTCGAAGGTAATTCTTTTGAGTCTATCTGCGCTCATATTGAAGTCCTAGCTAGTCTTAAAGATACGCTCTGAACAGCGCTCTGGCAAGTCTCCACCAGGAATTCCCTTTCCGTCATATTCGACTGGTCTGTGCGTCCGAGCGGAGCTGTCAAGGGAGCGCTTACGCGAAATATTTGTCGTAGGGGCGGGTGGGATCCAAGAGCGGCTTCTCTATCCAATTGCATTGGGGACGTCGAGGTAGAGCATGGCGCGCTCGCGCGTGAGGCGGTGGAAGAGTTTTCAGGCGGTGTCGCTGAGCCACACGAAAGAGTTGCCGTTAGCTTGAGCGGGGCGGCGGCCGAGGGCGCGATCAGGAGCAGGCAGGCTAGGAGTGACTTTAGGCTTTCCACTTGTAATAGAAAAAGGTGAGTGGGGTTTTGCCGGTGTTGCGGATGTCGTGCGATTGATTGGCGGCGCAGTACATCATCGCGCCAGGGGCGACCTTTTTGTCTTTGCCTTTGAGGCCGATGATACCGTTGCCTTCGGTGACGAGCATGATTTCTTCTTCCTCATGCTTGTGCGCAGGGTGGGGGGTGGCGCCGGGGTTGAGGGTGACACTGCCGGCAACCATCAGCTTGAGCTGGTCCGTAGGGCCTTCAAAATATTTGGTGTGCGTGCCGAAGGGCTCTTTGGCGGTCTTGGCGTCGGCGACGTTGTAGGTGAAGTCGGGAATCTTTTTCATGTCGGCTCCAATTAAAGCAGCCGGGGCCAGGAGGCTCGGGAGCATTTTGCGTCTGGTTGCGGTGGTCATGTTATTTTCCTTTTTGCCCAACAGATGTAGCCTACCGTGAAGTCGCGACGCTCGTCGAGGCCGTCGAGCAGACCGATGAGGATAGCGGCGGGAGCGATGAAGATAGCGGCCAGCGGCATGAGCCAGCCGGGGAGGAATTGCAGCCCGTTCATCAGGCGGCGCGAGAGGAGGCGGAAGTAGCCGCCGCCGGGCTCGATTCGATCGATTGCCCAACCGTTGTTTTCGAGCAGCAGCTTGAGGCCAAAGCGGGTGAAGCGCCAATAGTCGTGGGGGTGCTGGTGAACTTCCCAGTCTTGGGGGACCACCAGCAGGAGGGGCGCGGCGGGCCGGGCGGTACGGGACATTTCGGCCAAGACGGTGGCGGGGTGGGCGACGTGTTCGAGGGTGACGATGCTGATGGCGGCGTCAAAGCTGGCGGGCTGGAAGGGGAGGTGGTGGAGGTCGGCGACGCAATCGAGACCGGAGTAATTCCAGGTGTTGTCGCCGATGCCCAGATCGGTGGCGATGTAGGTCTGAGAGCTGAAGTATTGGCGGTGGCGGCCTTCGCCAGCTCCGGCGTCGAGGACGCGCGCGCCTTTAGGGAGAGCGGCTGCGAAACTCTTTGTCTCTTGTTCGATGAGCTCCTCAAAGTGAAAGACCTGACGGCGCAGCCAGGAGGGAACGAGTTTGCGGAGGCCGTCGTAGCTCATTGCTTCTTTCGGGCTTCGACCATGACCGTGCTGCCAGCGCGGGAGAGGGCTTCGAGCATGCTGAAGGGAAGGGCGACGAGCATCAGGCCGAGGTGCACGAGGTTTTTGACGAGGCGGAGGGCGGGGCTTTCGACGAGTTTGCGCACGCGGCGGGCCATCGGATCGAGGCTGGGTGCCAGACTGATCGAGAAGCCAGCCGGGTTGTCGCGAAGCGAGAAGTGCTTATAACGGACGGGCTCAAAGCCGCAGCGATCGAGCAGGACGTTGATGTCGCTGAGTTTGAAATTGTGGAGGTGGCGAGGGACGTCGATGCCATTCCAGTTTTCACCAAAGATGAGGAACTGCCAACTGGCGGCGTTGGGTACTTGAATGACAAGGCGGCCATCGGGCTTGAGAAGGCGGTGAGCGGCGGCGAGGTATTCGTGCGGCTCATAGAGATGTTCGAGCACGTGGAACATGCTTAAGACGGCTACGCTTCCGTCGCGCAAGGGAGCTTGGGTGAGGGTGCCGCAGAAAGCGGGTACGGCGTTCTGGCCCCAGGCGATGGCTGCGGCGTCGAGCGAGAAATCGAGGCCGAGGACTTTGTGACCCGCCTCGCGGAGCAGGCGCAAGAGCAAGGCGCCGCCGCAGCCGACATCCATCACGAGGCCACCGCCGGAATCCTTGATGGCGCGCTCGAGGAAGCGGGTGTGGTCGCGCGAGACGAGGCGGCGATAGAACTGTTCGAGCCCAGTGATGGCGCCGCCTTCATCGCTGTGCCAATAGTCGGCCGGGTAGTAGGTGGAGAGTTCTTCGGGCCTGGGCTTGGGGTAGAGGCGGATGAGTCGGCAACGCTGGCATTCGACGACGAGGAAGCTTTTGTCGGTGGTGCGGTAAAGGCGGTCTGTTGCGTGGAAGAGCGTATGCATTTCCGCAGAGCCGCAGGCACCGCAGGCGTTGTCCGAGGCG
>JANXUM010000534.1 GCA_025356215.1 Bryobacter sp.
CGCAGCGCGCCGACGGTTTTTAATCGAGCTTACTCGTTGAATCAGTTTTGGGATGGGCGCGCGAAGAGTCTTGAGGAGCAGGCGGCAGGGCCGATGGCAAACCCAATTGAGATGGGCAACACGCATGAGATGGTGGTAAGCACACTGCGGGGTATCCCCGGGTATCGCGCGCACTTCTTGAAGGCGTTTGGAAGCGAAAATTTTGGCATCGACGAAGTTACGAAAGCGATTGCGACTTACGAGCGCACCGTTCTTTCGGGTAACTCGCCTTATGACCGCTATAAAGCTGGTAATCGGGCCGCGTTGACGGCGGCGCAGGTGCGGGGCTTTGACGTTTACTTCAACAAGGCTAAGTGCGACCAGTGCCATGAGGGCATTAACTTGACGACCAACGCGTATCACAACTTAGGGGTTGGCACCGATAAGGCGACGCCGGACGAAGGGCGTTCGGCTGTGACGAAGAATCCGGCGGATTGGGGTGCTTTTAAGACTCCGACGCTGCGCGAGATTGCGCGAACCGCGCCTTATATGCACGACGGGAGCTTGGCAACTTTGGAAGCCGTTGTCGATTTCTATAACAAGGGTGGGATTGCGAACAAGAACCTTGATGAGCGGATGAAGCCGTTGAAGTTGACCGACGGCGAGAAGAAGGATCTGGTTGAGTTTTTGAAGTCTTTTAACGGTGAGGGTTGGCAGGCTAAGTTAACGCCTCCGGCCGTGTTTCCCAAGTAAGTAAGGATCAATCATGACATCGAGACGGAATGCAATGGGCGGCCTTGGCTTTGGGGCAGCCTCCCTTTTGTTGAGTGCAAGCTGCGGAGGCGAGAAGAAGCGCGTAATTGGAGTGGTGCCGAAGGGCAGGGCGCATCTTTTTTGGCAGAGCGTTCAGGCCGGGGCAATTATGGCCTCGCGCGAGACGGGGGTTGAGATTTCGTGGAACGGCCCGGCCAGCGAGACGGATTTCAACGGGCAGTTACAGATTGTCGACGCGATGATCAATCGGCGAGTGGACGCGATTTGCCTGGCACCGATCGATAAGAAGGCGATGGTGAGTGTCGTCGAGCGCGCGGCGGCGCAGAAGATTCCGGTGATCATCTTCGATTCGGCTGTCGATACGGACAAGTTCGTAAGTCAGATTGCGACCGATAACTATGCGGCAGGGGCGATGGCGGCTGAGCGGATGGGCGAGATTTTGGGCGGCAAGGGTGAGGTGGTGATTGTGGCGGTGCAGCCTGGGGCGGCGTCGACGATGGCGCGCGAGTCGGGATTTGAGGAGACGATTGCGAAGAAATTCGCAGGGATCAAGATACTCGATAAGCGCTACGGCATGGCGGATTACGCCAAGAGTTTGCAAATCACCGAGAACATGTTGACCGCGCACCCGAGCGCGACGGGGTTGTTTGCGTCCAACGAGTCGAGCGCGGCCGGGGCAGCGCAGGCGCTACGCAACCGGGCTGTTGGGAAGATCAAGATGGTTGGTTTTGATTCGTCCGCGCCGTTGATTGAGGATTTGCGGAAGGGGACGATCGATTCGCTGGTTGTGCAGCAGCCCTTCAAGATGGGTTACGAGAGTGTGATGGCGGCGCTGAACCACCTGGCTGGTAAGCCCGTTGTGAAGATCAATAATTTGTCGCCGATGCTGGTATCGAATGCGAATGTGGACAGCGCAGAGATTCAGGCGCTGGTGAATCCCGACCTGAAGAAATATCTACCCTAACTGTACCCGCCCTAAAGCTCGCGCACTTTGATCTTGCGGAAGGAGATCGGCTTGCCAGGGTTGAACTGGAGGCCGAGGTGGCCGCTGAGGCTCTTGGTGTCGCTTGCGTCGAGGACCTGTTTGCCATTGAGTTTGACGAGGATGCGCGGGCCGACGTGGCGGACCTCGAAGCGGTTCCAGATATCGGGTTTGACGTTGACGCGGGGCTTGGCTTCCGCCACGTCGACCACCGAGCCGGTGGCGAAGGTCTTGCGCGAGTCGAAGATTTGGAGCTCGTAGCCGGTGATGTGCGGAAGGCCGAGCGCAGCGCTGCGCAGAAAGACGCCGCTGTTGTTGTCGACGCCAGTTTTGAACTCGAGGGTTAGCTCGTAATCTTTGTAGGCTTTGACCGTGCGGAGCCAGGTGTAGGGGCCGCTGTCGACCGTGATAACGCCGTTAACGACGCGGAAGTTGGCCGTGCCTTCGGGGACCCAGCCAGAGAGGGTCTTGCCGTCGAATAGGGGCTGCCACGGGGAGGCGGCGAGGAGCAGGAGGGCCAGCAGGGGCATAGCTCATTATAGGGAGCTGGAGTGGGGGTAGCGCTGGAAGCAGAGATCCTGCCTTTCCGATTTTTTTCTTTCCGTGACGCGATTTTTAGGCATTCAACGCGGTTTCGGTAGGCCGCTTCAATTGGCAAATGTGTACCGCCCAGTTGGAGCGACGATTCAGCGGAAAGGGTTTCTCAATGGCGATTTCGGTTTTAGGTTGTTCCTCAGACGATATTCGAAAAAAGCTGGGTTGCATCAACGATGCGTGGGGCCGGGCCCAGGGTTCGCTTACCACGCAAGCGATCGTTGCGCACACATCTCAAGATATGGTGGGTTTGCTCGCGGGCGCAATTGTGATGGTCCTTGCCTCCGCAGTGGTGATTCTTGTTGGGAATGTCGGGGGGTCGTTCTTGGGCGGCATCTTTGGCGGCTTTACGACGGGCGGAGCG
>JANXUM010000548.1 GCA_025356215.1 Bryobacter sp.
AAGAAGAAGAGCAAAGACAAGATCATCGCCGTGATCGGTTGCGTCGCGCAGCAGGAAGGCGAGAAAATCTTTGAACGCGCCCCGCACGTGTCGCTCGTCGCTGGCAGCGCCAGCTACAACCAGTTGCCGCAAATGCTGGTACAAATTGAAGCGGGCAATCGCCGTGTGACAGGCCTGAGCCTGGACACCGATGACACCTTTGAGGTGCCGTTCACCAAGCGCGACAATCCCCATAAGGCGTTTCTGACGATCATCGAAGGCTGCGACAAAAGCTGCGCCTACTGCGTAGTTCCCATGACGCGCGGGCCCGAGCGCAGTCGGGCAAGCGCCGGCATTCTCGAAGAGGCCTCACAGTTGGCCGACAAGGGTTATTCCGAAGTTACGCTGCTGGGGCAGAACGTAAACAGCTACCGCGACCCATCGTCGGCGGGCATGGATTTCTCCACGCTGCTGCGGCGGATGGGCGAGGTGAGCGGACTGAAGCGGATTCGATTCACCACCTCGCACCCGCGCGATTTTGTTCGCGACATCGTCCACGCCATCGATGAGAACCCGGTGCTGTGCAACCACATCCACCTGCCCGTGCAAAGCGGCTCCACCCAGGTGCTGGACCGCATGCGGCGCCTCTACACCCGCGATGAATACATGCGGCAAATCGATTGGATGAAGAGCGCCAAACGTGAGATCACCATCACATCTGACATCATCGTGGGCTTCCCCGGCGAAACTGAGAGCGATTTTGAAAAGACCCTGCGCTTGTTGGACGAAGTGCAATACGACGCGGTTTTCGCCTTCAAGTATTCGCAGCGCCCGAATACGCCAGCCCTTGCTTACGCCGAGCACATGAGTGAAGAAGAGAAGAGCCGGCGGCTGACAATCGTCCAGGAAAAGCAACGCCAGATCCAGTTGCCGAACAACGTCAACTACATAGGGCGGACCGAAGAAGTGATGGTGGAGTGGTACAACAAGGCGACTCAACAGTGGATGGGTAAGACGTCGCAATTCAAGACCCTGAACTTCACCCACCCGGTGGTGCCCCCAGAGGATGGCGGAAAGACCTTGGAAGGCAGCTACGTAAATGTGCGGGTGACGCGCGCCGGGCCAAATTCGCTGGCTGGCGAAGCAGTGGTCTGATTCGTGCTTCCCTCCCCTTTCCGGCAGGTCCGGTTGGAGGGGTGACTTTGCTGTAATGGAATGAGAAAGGGAGCGCTCGCACGATGGAAGTAGAAATGAAAATCCGGACTCTAATGATGGACCCGGTGACGCAAATGCCGATTGTCGTATTGCGCGACCTGACCGGGAACACGATACTGCCGATTTGGGTCGGTGTGTACGAGGCCAACGCGATTGCCCTCGAAATCGAGAAGATCAACACGCCGCGTCCGATGACCCACGACCTGATCCGGACGCTGTTGCAAGGCATGGACACCAAGGTGAATCGCATCGTGGTCAGCGACCTGCGCGACGACACGTTTTTTGCGGTGATCTGGCTGGAGAAGGACGGCGAGATGATCAGCATCGATTCGCGGCCAGCGACGCGCTGGCGATCGCTCTGCGCACCGATTCGCCGATCTTCGTGGATGAAAACGTGCTGAAGAATTCACGCATGTCGGCCACCGCCGACAAAGGCCAAGGCGAAGAGTTGCGGCGTTGGTTGGAGAACCTCAACGAAGAGGACTTCGGCCGCTACAAGATGTAAGCCGTGGAAGCGATTCTTGAGCGGCTGGCGGCGGCCGGGGTGGCGTTGATCCCCGCAATGGAGATCGACACCCACTTTGTGTTTGAGCGCGAAGGCTTTGTCGCGCTCGTCGAGCGGCGTGGGGACGCCCTTGGCAATCTCGGCACACCCGGTATTTTGACCGAGCGCGGCATGGCGCATCTGGTCTGGCGTGGAGATCAGGCCTTCTTTGTGACGCGTGGGTGGGAGCGCGCTGCGGAAGGCGAAGAAGTTGCCGCCTTACGGCGCTTCGCGGAAGACTTGAAGAATTGTCTCGCAGCCTAGTGCATTCGGAGCGCTTGCCGAGATAGACTTTTCGCTATGCAGCGAAGAGAGTTTATTGCGGCCAGCGGAGTGGGATTGAGTGCGGCCTCGACGGTCCCAGCGGGCGTGAAGCCGGATTGGACGCCGATGCCACCGGCGGCGATTTCGCCGATCGGCAAGAAGGGCAAGGGCCGGCCCACGCTCGGCACGCAAAACGGATCGGATGACGCCTACCTGAAGATTTTGAGCGGTCTGGGAGTGCACAATATCTGCAGCACGCTGCCGTCTCGCACCCTCGACGCCAACTGGAGCGTGGAGGCCTTGACCAAACTTCGCGAGCGTGTGGAGTCGCACGGCATCCGCCTCGAAATGATCCCGCTACCGTTAAGCTCGGCCTACATCGCCAAGCACGAGTACCCGGACATCATGAAGGGTGAGAGCCCACAGCGCGACAAGTCAATCGAAGACATCTGCCAGATGATCCGCAATTGCGCCAAGGCCGGCATCCCCGCCATGAAATACAACATGAGCATCCTGGGAGTTGTACGCACCGCACCCACCAAAGGGCGCGGCGGGGCGACGTTGAGTACTTTCAAGTACGCGGGCGCAAAACAGGATCCACCGATGACCGAGGCTGGGCCCGTGCCCGCCGATGTTTACTGGGAACGGATCACCTATTTTCTCGACAGGGTGATTCCGGTGGCCAACCAGGAGAAGGTGCGGCTATGCTGTCATCCTCACGACCCGGGGATGCCGAAAGGTAAAGGCTGGCGCGGCGTGGAGACGGTATTGGGCAGCGTCGAGGGACTCAAGAAATTTGTCAGCATCCAGGAAAGTGCCTATCACGGCTTGAATTTTTGCCAAGGCACGATCAGTGAAATGCTGGCGCAGCCGGGCAGGGAAATCTTCGACGTGATCCGGTATTTCGGGGCGCGCGGGAAGATCTTCAACGTGCACTTCCGCAATATCCGCGGGGGGTATCTGGACTTCCAGGAAGTGCACCCGGACGAGGGTGACGTGGACTTCATCAAGGCCGCCAGAGTTTACAAAGAGGTCGGATACAGCGGGATGATGATGCCCGACCACGTTCCGCACATTGACGGCGACGTGTCGGGGAAACAGGCCTTTGCCTTCGCTTACGGCTACATTCGGGCGCTGCTGCAGCTACTTGAAAGCGAGGGCTAAGTTAGACTAGGGTTTACCCTAACTTATGGCCCGTCGTAATCCTATGCAGGTGAGTTGTCCAGCGTGCGCGGGCAAGAATGTCCGGATGTCGCGCTGGCGCAACCGTTGGGAGCAGACACTTGACCTGTTTGGAAGGCCCCCGATGCGCTGCAGCGACTGCGGCCATCGTTGGCGGCATAGCCTGTGGCGGCTTCGGGAAGTATTTTATGCGCGCTGCCCGCGCTGCTACCGGTTGGAACTAACAACCTGGGATGAGACTTACTACCACGTTCCGGCAATTTGGCGAGTTCTGACTGGTATCGGGGCAAAGAAGGTTCGATGCAAGGCGTGCCGAACGAACTTTGTCAGCTTTCGTTTTGTCAAGAACGTGAAGAAGTGGATCAATAAGGACGGAAGCGAAACGCCGCTCGTGGAGGAAACGTTTTCCGTAAACGAAGCCGGAGCCATGAGCAAAGACAACCACGGCGGGGGGTAGAGCGCTGCGGACGCTAGTTGCGGCTTGCCTATTGGCGGCTTCTGTGACCGGCTTTTTCTGGAAGCTCGTTTTTACTCGCCAGTTCGATTGGGTTTGGGGACCGGATTTGGCAGAGCAAGTGCTGCCTTGGCTTGATTTTCAGGCACGGGAGCTTCACTCTGGGCGTTTCCCGTTGTGGGACCCGGCCTTCTGGTGCGGCCAACCCATGCTGGGACAGGCGCAGCCTGGCACTGCCTACCCGTTGAACTGGATACTATTCGCGCTGCCGCTGGATGCGACAGGACATCTCGCTCGCGCTTCGCTGCAATGGTACTTTGTGGCGATTCATACGCTGGCCGCATTGTTTGCGTTTGCGCTGGCGCGTGACTTGAAGCGATCGCACGCGGCGGCGATCGCCGCTGGATTGTTCTTCTCGCTTGGCGGCTATTTCGGGCACATCGATTGGCCCCAGATGTTGAACGGCGCGATGTGGGCCCCGCTGGTCCTGTTATACGTATTGCGAATCGCCGGGAACAGGGGCGAGCCCTATGCGAACGCGGCCTTAGCTGGAGCGTTTCAGGGGCTGGCCTGGCTCAGCGGGCATCACGAGGCGCCAATGTACACGTCGCTGGCGGCACTGGCGCTGCTGGCCTGGGAGGCGGTGCGGCAGCGATCGCGGCAAGTGGCGATCGCCGTGGTGATCTTTGGAGTGTTCACAGCGGGCACCGGGGCGATGCAGATTCTGCCCGGCTACGAATATGGGCGGCTCGCCATGCGGTTCGGCGCGCCGGGCGGCTTTCAATGGAATCAATTTGTGCCCTACGCGGTTCATTCCAAATATTCGTTGAGCGTCCTTGGGTTGCCTGGGATCTTGTTTCCAACATTGCAATCGGACTTGATCGCGTTTGCGGGGATCGTAACCGTTTCGATCGCGGTGCTTGGCTGTGGTCATTATTGGCGGAAGCTGGAAGTGCGACGGGCGGCGGCCTTGGCCCTCTGCGGATTGCTCTATTCGCTCGGCGGGCAGAACGTCTTGCAGGGCTTGTTGTACGCGACGGTTCCGCAACTCAACCGGGCGCGCCATCCCATCTACGCGGTGCTGATTTTTGACTTGGGGTTGGCCGTCCTGCTCGCTTACGGAATGGACGCGCTGCGTAACGCCGCCGCACGAAATCGACTCGCCCGCTTGGTATTCGCGTTTGGCTTGGCGGGGACGGCGGCGGTGACAGCATTGACGATGAGCGGCCAAATGCAAGGGGATCCAATCGTCGGCGTCACGCCCTATTTCGCGCTACTTTTGGCATTCATCCTGTGGATGCAATCCAAGCGCCTGCCCAAGGCCGTCGCCGCTGTGGCCATTCTCTTGGCGCTGGTGATGGAGTTGGGCACGCCATTGCCCTATCTAATCGTTGAGAACGGCGAGACGGATCGGGTGCGCTTTCTCGAACGAATGAAATCGAACCAGGACATCGCGGCGTTCTTGAAGCGCCAGCCTGGCCCCTTTCGCATCGTGACCGACCCCAAGGATTTGCCAGACAATTGGGCGGGCCTGCAGGGACTGGAAACCACGGTCGGCTATCTGGGCGGAATCAGCAACAACATCCTGCGGCTGGATCGCGAAGATCCGTCGATCCGTCGATTGCTGGGTGTTCGATACAGTGTGGGGCGCGAAATGCACAAGGACATGTCCAAGCTGGCCTTTGAAGGAGCCAGCGGATTGCGCGTATTCGAAGACAGCGATGCCTTTCCGCGGGCCTGGATCGTGCATCGGGTGGAAGCCGTGCGATCTGAGAAGGCGCCGGTCGCGGGGATCGAGCTCGCAAAATTGCGCACCACCGCCTTTGTCGAAAGCGGTCGAGTGCAAGCCGCAGCCTGCGGACAGGAGCCTGTCGTTACCTACCAAAACGCGACCCGACTACTGACCCAAAGCGCGTGCGCGGGAATGGTGATTGTCTCGCGGACCTGGTTTCCGGGATGGAAGGCTTGGGTGGATGGACAGGCGGCGACGGTGGAACAGGTGGACGGTGCGTTGCAAGGAGTGGCGCTTGCAGCGGGACGCCATACCGTCGAGTTTGCCTACCAGCCGCTGTCCTTCACAATTGGTGCCGCGTGCAGTCTGTTTTTTGGCGCGGCGGCGGTGGCGATTGGTCGGCGAACTAGGGCTCTGAGCGCAGCGTGACAATCTCGAAGCCTTCGGGAGCATGAAACTGAAACAGCCCTGCCGCCAGCGGCAGATTGCGCTGCTCATTCTGAAAACTGTAGATCATCGTCGAACCGTCTCTTCCAGCGACGGCAACGAGGCTAAGAGTCCCGTCTGCGGCAGCCAGAAACTCCACGTACTCAAACATGGATTTAGAGCTGCGGGGGAAGGCTTTGATTTTCCAAAGTGCGCCCGACATGCTGTGTTCAAAACGCTGGAAATCTCGCTGGAAGTCCATCTTCCCCAACAAAAAGGCCAGCGGGGCGCGCAGGTCGTCTGATTCTTTCATGGGGCTCACCTCGACACGCCGAGCGGCTGGGGTCACGTAATGGATCTGTTTGCCATCGGACAGAAAGAGCTTGCCGGCGGGCGCTGAATACTCCCAGCGCATCTGGCCGGGCTTGCGCAGGTACAGCACGCCACTCTCGCTCACTTGCCGGCCCTGGGCAATCCGCATCGTTTGCTGAAACTCGCTCTTCAACGTGCGCGTAGAGTTGTAGCGGTCTTCGATGCGTTTGAGCAGCGCATTGAGGTTGGCCGCGGGGGGCGGCACCTGTGCGAGGAGAATCGCTAAGGCGATAAACGTTGAATAAGCCATGGGCTGCCGATCACACGATGATAGACCAAGCGGTCGTGAAGCCGCCCTGGCCGCCCTTGCCAAAATTCGATTTTCGTTGGGCGGAGAACATAGCCGCCCCAGAAAGGCGGCATGGGAATCGCTTGGCCATCAAACTGCTGTTCATAGTGACGCCGCGCGGCTTCAAGCGTTTCGCGATTCGGAATCGGCGAGGATTGCGCGCTGGCCCAGGCACCGATCTGGCTCACGCGCGGACGAAGCGCAAAATAGGCGGCGCTCTCCTCAGCCGAAAGGCGCTCGACCGTCCCGGAGGCGCGTACCTGGCGCTCGAGCTCCTTCCAGTGGAAGGCGATAGCGGCGCGAGGATTGACGGCCAACTCGCGGGCCTTTTGGCTTTCGTAGTTGGTAAAGAACGAGAATCCCCGCTCGTCGAGGGCTTTCAGCAAGACCACCCGGACGCTGGGCTGACCCTCCGCGTCGACCGTTGCCAGGCTCATGGCGTTTGCCTCGACGGTATTGGCGGCCCGCGCTTCATCGAACCAAAGGTGGAACTGAGCGACGGGTTCTACGAGGGCGGCTTCTTCGAGCAAGCCGGATTGTGCATAGTTTTCGCGCAGTTCGGCGAATTTATTGGGGTCCAAACGGATACCTCTGACAGATGGATGCCGACGGGCCGTGCCGGTTCGCTATAATTTTAAGAGTATTTGCTCGCCAAATCGTACCCTTCTGAGGAGTTTTCATGTTTGATCTGTTTCGCCGCAAGGACTCGAGCCTGCGTATTTTGCTTGGAGTTCTGCTGGGCCTGGTAGCCCTGTCGATGGTTGTGACGCTCATCCCGGGCTTTAGTTCGGGTGGCTTCGGTTCCGGACAGGGAGACGAGACGGTGGCGAAAGTCTGTGGTGAGCCAGTGACGAGCAAAGAAGTTCGCCTGAAGATGCAACAGATGCTGAACAAGCAGAACCTGCCGCCAGAGAGCGCGGCAATCTTCATTCCGCAATTCGTTGAGCAATATGTCGCCGTCAAAGGCGTGGCCTGCTACGCCAACGAGACAGGCTTGGTGGCGTCCGAACAGGACGTGGCTGAAAAGATCCAGAAAGACGTGCCCGCACTTTGGCAGGAAGGCAAGTTTGTCGGCAGCCAGATGTACGCGATGATGCTCAAGCAAACCGGCTTGACCGTGCCGCAGTTTGAAGACAGCATCAAGAAGGACATCGAGACGCAGCGGCTGCGTACCCTCATCCTCATGAGCGCCGTGGCGACCCCCAAGGAAGTGGAGGACGCCTACCGCGCCAGCGAGGAGAAGGTAAAGATCGAATACGCCGTGATCGACCCCGTTGACGTGACCAAGACGATCCAGGTAAGCGATGCGGAAGTCAAGGCGGAGTTTGAGAAAAACAAGGTGTCCTACGCGATTCCGCCGTCGCGGGTCACCTCGATCATTATCATCGAGACTTCCCGGATCCAGGCTGCGATTCAAGTGACCGAAGACGAGATGAAGCGCGCCTACACTGAAAACATCGAGAGCTTCCGGCAACCCGAACGCTCGCACGCTCGGCACATCCTGTTCAAGACCAAGGACAAGGCCGACTCAGAGGACGCCAAGATGAAGGCATTGGCCGAAAAGACGTTCAAGGAATTGAAAGCGGGCGCAAAGTTTGAAGATCTAGCCAAGAAGTATTCCGAAGATCCTGGATCGAAAGACAACGGCGGCGACATCGGCTTCATCACCCGTGGACAGACCGTGAAAAACTTCGACGAATACTGCTTCACCGGCCAGTTGAAAACGCTGAGCTCGCCGATCAAAACGGAGTTCGGTTACCACTTGATTGAAGTCTTAGAGCGGCAGCCGGCTGGTCAGAAGACTTTTGAAGAAGTAAAAGGCGCGATTGCAGCCGAATTGATGCGGACCAAGGGCAGCGCCGGTGTCGGCAAGTTTGCCGACGACCTGCGGGCTGATCTCGAAAAAAACCCCAAGCGCGCCGCCGAGACGATCGCCAAGAACCAATTGCCCACGATGCGCTTTGAATACCGCAACGCGGAAATGCCGATCGGCAACCTTGGCGCCAAGCCGGAGTTGTTTAACGCCGTTCGGAATCTAAAGGTCGGTGAAGCGACGCAGCCAATCGTGCTGGATCCGAATCGCACAGCGATCCTCACTGTGGACCAGCTTCTGCCGCAGCGGCAAGGAAATTTTGAAGAGGTCAAGACCCAGATTTTCGCCAACCTGAAAATTGCCGCCGGAAACAAGAAGGTCATGGATTTGAAGACCCGCGCCGCAGAGTTGATGAAGTCGGCTGGCGGCGACCTGGCAAAATTAGCCAAAGAAATTGGCGCTCCAGTGAAACAGACGCAGGAATTCGGTCGCCAGGGCTTTGCCGATGGATTCGGCCCGGCAACCAGCATGCCGGACGCCTTCGTCAAAAAGCCCGGCGAGTTGTTCGGACCGGTCACCGTCGACGGCAAGTGGTTCATCGGCAAGGTGCTGGAACACAAGGAAGCCGACATGAGCGGGCTGGCCGCGCGCCGCGCGGAGATCGTGAGCTTGGTGAAGACGCGCAAAGCCTCCGAGCGGGCCGACGTTTTTGAAGAGACGCTGGTCAAGCGAATGATCAAAGACGGCGTGATCTCTGTAAACGAGGCGGCCAAAAAACGGATCGCCCAGAGCTACGGCGGCTAGAGAGTGGATTCTAACGGCGGCCTTCTTGATCTGATCAAGACACTCGCAAGCGCCGAGAAGCTGCGCGCACTTCTGGAGAGTACGCTGACCGGCTGGCCCGGTTATGCGGCGCTATTCGCCATCATCTTTTCCGAGACGGGGCTGCTGGTGGGCCTCTTTCTTCCGGGCGACAGTTTGTTGTTCATCGTGGGCGTGCTCTGCGGTGCCGGTAAGCTCGACTTTGCGCTGGTTAATGGGCTGCTCATGACAGCGGCGATCGTCGGAGACGCCACCGGCTATCTGCTTGGGCGACAAGCCGGAAAGGCCGTTTACATCCGGCCGGATGGGCGATTCTTCAAACAGAAGTATTTACGGCAGACCCAGGCCTTCTACGAAAAGTACGGCGGCAAAACAATTATCTATGCGCGTTTCGTGCCGATCGTGCGTACCTTCGCTCCATTTGTGGCCGGCGTCGGCCAAATGAGCTACGCCCGCTTCCTGTCGTTCAACGTGTTTGGGGGCGTCGGCTGGGTACTGCTCTTCACGTCGATGGGATTTTTTCTCGGCGGCGTCCCCTTTGTGCAGAAATACTTCGACAAGGTGATTCTGCTCATCATTGGCCTCTCGGTTCTTCCTGTGCTTTACGAAGCCTGGAAAGCCCAGCGGTCTAACTAATTCGATCGAGGCGCAGAAACTCCTGAATGAGTTCGTCGGAGGACTGCTCCAGCCCGTCCACCGGGCCGAAATAGGCAACCTTGCCATCGCTTAAAAACACTACTCGATCGGCAACCTTGCGCATCAGCTCGATATCGTGCGTTACGACGACGCTGGTGAGGCGGAGTTGCATCTTGAGGCGCAACATCAGCGTAGCGAGATGATTGGCCATGATTGGATCGACCATCGTAGTGGGCTCGTCATAGAGAATGCACTCCGGCTGTGCGGCGAGGGCGCGGGCGATCGCGACGGCCCTGCGATGGCCGGTCGATAGGTCGGCGGGATAGGAATCCTTGTACGGCAGAAGGTCGACCATCTCCAGAAGTCCGTCGACAACATCTTCCTTATTCTGCTCGTCGTAATCCTCGCGAAGCTCAAGAGAAAAGAGAATGTTTTCAGCCACGGTCAGCGAATCGAACAGCGCGCCCGATTGGAAAACCATCGTCACCTTCTTGCGTACGGTGCGCAACTCCGCCTCGTCAAAGAACGTAATATCGCGATTGCCTACAATGACCCGGCCTTCATCGGGCTTGAGAAAGCCCATGATGTGGCCTAGCGTCACGGACTTGCCGACGCCACTGCGGCCAATGATCGCCACAGTCTCCCCGGCAGGAATGTAAAAATTCGAGTCGACTAAAATCGGCCTGTCGAACGTCTTATACACGTGCCGGAATTCAATGTAGTAGGGGAAGCCTTCAACAGTCAAGATTCGCTTTTCCTTCGCTTGTATAGTCCGGCATGTCGTCTGGACGATTCCAGTTTGCCAAGATTTGCGGGTCTGGTGGGATGAGATTTTGCGCGTTGAGCGGTTTCATTAAGTCCCGCAGCCGGAATTGGCCCGCATCGAGTGCACTTTGGACGGCGGGAAGCGCCGGTTTTCGCCAGACGGCCAGCAGCGGGTTCTCGCCGGTTGTCACAAGCCAAGTCTCCGGGGCGGCGGCAATCGCTGTCGCCACCATCTGCCCGAGCCATTCCTTGGTTACGAATGGTAGATCGCAGGCAAGCACTAAGTTCCATTCAAAGTTGCTGTGCAGCAGCGCGGTTTCGACTCCAGCCAGCGGTCCACAGCCGCTGCGCCGGTCGTGGATCGGGCGATACCCGAGCTGTTCATATCGCCCCGCAGGGGCGATGATCTGCGGATTTCCGGAGACTGTGGCGAGAATATTCACAAGTCGTACTAGTAGTGGCGACCCGTCGATCAGCAGTAACGCCTTGTCGCGACCCATGCGACTACTGGCCCCGCCCGCCAGCAGGTACGCCCCGACGAGTGCGCCAGATCCCGGTATGGAAGAGTAATTCATTGATTCAAAAAGAGTTTTTGGCTATGATGAGGGAGAACAAGATGAGCCGCTTTTGTTTTAGCCTAGCGTGCTTTTGCCTCGCCGGTGCGACAGCCTGGTGTGCGGACACGGCGGCTTTGCGTACTACGGTACGTGTAGACCGGGGTAGCGGGCGGCTAATTCGCACGCAGATCGTTCAACCCAGGGACGTGCCCGCCATCGAAGTGATCGCTCGCGACGTCTCGTCTCCAGTGCCCGTTTCTCCAGCGCCCATCTCTCCCGCGAAAGCTACGACGCCGGGCAGGGCGGACGTTGATTTACTGGTGGAGCAGAGCGCCGCCACCCACGGCGTCGATCCCATTCTTGCTAAGAGCGTGTTGGCGGTAGAGAGTAATTACAACCAATACGCACTATCTCCCAAAGGGGCGATGGGCCTAATGCAGTTGATGCCTGCCACCGCCAAGCAGCTTGGCGTTATCAACGCATTCGACGCCCGCCAGAACATCGAAGGTGGAGTGAAGTTCCTGCGCTACTTGAAGACAAAATTCGATGACGACAGGCTAGTACTGGCCGCTTACAACGCGGGTGAGGCGGCGGTCAAAAAGCACGGCTGGATTCCTCCGTATCCAGAGACGATCGATTACGTCTACAAGGTGGGGAAGAGATACGGCGACTCAATGCGCCAATCCAGGTCGGCGGTTGCGATATCTGGTGATAAGCCAGCCGACAAGCCGACCGACAAGCCAGTCGCGAGAATCCAGCAAGTGATCGATGCCGACGGGCGCATTCATTTGCAGATGCAATAAGGAATATGAGAAGGACACACTGCACGATCGGGGCGGTTGCCGGGGTGCTGTTGTGTGTTTCGTTGGCGGGCCAGGAGCGTGCCCGGCCCGGGAACATAACGGCGGTGCACGTCAGCAGCCAGCCCGGCGCAACGCGCGTGACCGTATCAGTGACGGGCCTGATCGACATCAAGGCCGACCGCATCGAAAATCCAGCCCGCATCTTTGTCGACTTTGCGGCGACGGTACCAAACTTTGCCGACGGCAAAGACAAAGGGATGCGCACGATTCCAGCAGGAGACCGCGTACTGAAGCAAATCCGGGTGGCGGAGAATCAGAAGGGCGTCACGCGGCTCGTATTCGATCTGGAACAGGCGGATGTCGAATACAGGACTAGCGTATTGCAGAATCCCAATCGTCTCCTGATTGAATTGATGCCGACTCGCAAGGATGGGCCAATGAGAAATCCCCTCGCCGACGCTCCACCCACCTTATCGGCACTATCGGCGGCCAAAAAGCCCATGAGCGCGATGAAGAGTACATTCCGCATGCCCGATCCGCCGCTATTGGCTGCCAGCGTCTTCCGGTTGCCCAAGGTGGACGCCACACAAATGCCTTACCGCGTTTCGGGATTAACCTGGATGGATCTTCGATTCAAGCAGCCGTCGACCGAACCGTTGCGCCGCCCTACGCCTCCAGCGGTGGCCGCCACACGTTTGAGTGCGGGCAAGCAATCTCTAACCCGGGTTCTGGGGCTTAAGATCGGAAAAGTCGTGATCGATCCTGGCCACGGCGGGCACGACGTTGGCTGCACTGGGGCGACAGGGCTATTGGAGAAGGATGTGGTGCTCGATATCGGGAAGCGTCTGGGAGTGTTGATCGAAGAGGGCCTGGGCAGCGAGGTGATCTTCACCCGTAAGGACGACACCTTCGTCGTGCTGGACCAGCGCCCCGTGATCGCCAACCAAAACCGAGCGGATTTGTACATTTCGATCCACGCCAATGCGTCGGCCGCCAGGACCGCTTCGGGCGTCGAGACGTACTATCTGAACTTCACATCGTCGCCCGAGGCGCTTGAAGTCGCGGCGAGAGAGAACGCCTCAAGCGGACGCGGCGTGTCTGATCTGGGGGATCTTATCAAGAAGATCGCGCTCAAGGATAAGATCGACGAATCGCGCGAATTTGCCGTAAAGGTGCAAACGTCGCTCCATTCGGGGACTTCCAAGGCGGGCGTGGCGGGCAAAGATCGGGGGGTGCGCAAAGCACCGTTCATCGTCTTGATCGGGGCGCAGATGCCCAGCGTGCTGACCGAGATCGGGTTCCTCAGCAACTCCAAAGAAGAGGCTCTGCTGCGTAAGCCGGAATATAGGCAAAAGATCGCCGAATCGATCTACCGCGGACTGTCGCAATATGCTGGAACTCTCAGCCACTTTACCGTGGCGGCCAACGCGGCCGGCAACTAGTCCTGCCCCGTTAAGCAGTGAGCGCGGCAGGCTTGAGCGACGTCCTGAAGACGACACGATTTCGCCCCCCGCGCTTCGCCTCGTACAAACACTCATCCGCAATCTGTAGCAGTTGTTCAGCCGTAAGGCGCATCCCCGCCAAGGCGGTGGTACTACCGAAGCTGGCCGTCAGCGCCAGCGACGTATCTGGATGGCTCTCTTCGCTTATGGGCATTGGTTCGCTCGCCAAGGCGCGGCGGATGCGCTCAGCCTGGCTGGCGGTGCAGGCCTCGTCGCAACCGGGGAGGATAATCAGGAACTCCTCGCCACCGTAGCGTCCGATCGAATCGTAGGCGCGGATGGAGCTCTTGATGCGCCGGGCGGCTTCTCTAAGAACCGCGTCTCCCGCCAAGTGACCGTAGGTGTCGTTGA
>JANXUM010000604.1 GCA_025356215.1 Bryobacter sp.
TCGAGCGGTTACTCGTATGACGCGAATGGGAACATGACGGCGATGCCGAAGGGCGGCGGGACGATGTCGCTGAGCTATGACGCGTCGAACCGGATGACGAACGCGACGCATCCGCAGGGCGGTGAGGATTACTTGTATGCGCCGGATAATCGGCGAGTTTGGCGCAACCAGGGGGCGCGGAGTTGTCAGAGTGCCGATAACAATGGCGCGGTGGGCCCGGGGTATGAAGGCAACGGCGAGCAGGTGATTTTCTACTCGCCGGGCGGGCAGAAGATGGGGGTCTATTGCATTGGCTGGTCGGCGAGCGGCGACTACAGCGCGATCACCGCCAGTGAGGAGCATGTCCATATGGGGGCGCGGCTGGTGGGTAAGCGGATTTATTCGCAAAGCTGGTCTTCCGGCACGGTGAGCGAGTTCACGGCGGATCGGTTGCAGATTAAGGGCAACGGGTCGAATTACTATCCTTATGGCGAGTCTAAGACGGGGGCGGCGGGGGATGACCGCGAGGGGTTTGCGACTTATACGCGGGATCAGGGGACGGGGTTGGATTATGCGGACCAGAGAGTGTATGCGAGTGGGCTGGGGCGGTTTTTGACGAGCGACCCAAATCCGGAGAGTGCCAAACTCGGGGTTTCTGGTTCTTACAACCGAGTCTCCTATACCGGTGGCGAGCCTATCAATTATCTCGATCCCCGCGGATTGCAGGCTCAGCGGCCAGAGGACGTTTGCTTGGATTACCTGATGGGTGGGGGCACCACATTCGAATGCGAGGAGCCTACTACTGGTGGTGGCACTGGCGGGCCGCCGGAGCAGGTTTTCCCAAGCCAAACGTGCACGGTAAGAGAGACGAGTGTGAGGTACACCTGTCTGGAACACTCCAATAAGAATGGGATCGTTGGAAAAGCTTTCAGCACCTTAACTTCAGCTCTCAAAATCGACAACAACTGCTCCGATTGGCTTGCAAGTGGTAGTAATCTACGCGGCAAGAAGCTTTCTAAGGCGCTATCCGCAATACGACTGGGAGAGGCCGATGATATTGTCGTCATCGGCTCCGGTGCATCAAGCGGCGTGGGTATTGGGGCGACAGCTAACGATGTCTTTGGTTTCGACGTAATCGTGAACCTCAGGAAATTTTCGAGCGCTGGCATGAACGGTGAGTATGAAGTACTGATTCACGAACTGGCTCATGTCTTGGGAGTCGCCGGATTTATATCTGAACTTAAGAACGGTGTGATCGACATGGCGGCGGAGCAACGTGAACGAAGCTTGATTGCAGAGCACTGCAATAAAACGTTGGGTACGAGATAGAAAACATCATGAAACTAATCGTCATAGCTCCACTCCTGCTAATCATGAGATTGTCTGTCCCAGCGGCTTCAGAACCCGCGCTCGGCTGCATCGAGGAAATGGAGCTGCCCCGATATACGTTCGTTGCAAAACGCTCTCCGGGCGGCACAGTTCGAGCCACCATAACAGTCGGCGAAGTCGGCAAGCCTCTCCGCATTGCACTCGATACAAGCGATGAAGATCTGGCGCTTGAGGTTCGAGAAGCACTAACCGAGGCGATCACATTCAAGCGCTCATGCCGCGGCTCAAAGGTTACGTTGTTCTTTACGTTTAAGCTCGAAGGGGAACCGTCAGATGACTCGACCGTTGTGGTTCACTTTAGAGCCCCCAATCAGTTTACGCTGACAGCTCGGCCACGTAAGCCGCATTACAGCCCGGCTGGACCTACACCCGCCTTACCTGTTCAGCGTCGATAAGGGCAGCCGAAGCAACTTTCGTTCCCACGGGTGACGCAGACGCGCCGGGTGACGGCGGCGACATCGGTGGAGGATCGCTGCCAGCGGGTAGACTACGCGTACGACGAAAGCGACGGCATCGGCGGCTATAATACGGACAGATTGACGCGCGTGAAGTGGAATTGGACGGTCAACGGGCAGAACCAAGTTGTGGCTTGCGCCGCACCGGGCGGCGGTGTGATCGGTTTTGAGGAGACTTATTCGTACAATGCGGCTGGCCGGGTGAGCACCAAGACGCT
>JANXUM010000456.1 GCA_025356215.1 Bryobacter sp.
CCGACCTTGGAGGCGATGGCGAGCATCACCCGAAGGTTGTCGCGCGAGAAGGCGTCCTTGTCGGCGCGGTAGAGCGCCAGCACACCGACGATGTCGCGCTTGCCCTCCAGCGGCACGGCCAGCGCGCTACGCAAGGTGCTGAACTTGGCCGGGTCATTTAAGTAACCGGGCTCGACGCTGGGGTTGCCGTTCACGATCGGCTTGTTGTTGTCAGCCACCCAGCCGCTGAGGCCCTGTCCCATCGGAATCTCAAGTGAGGAGAAGAGGCGGAAGTTCTCACCGCAAACGTATTCGGGGATCAGCTTGTCACCGCGGCGAATGTAGACTGCCAGCGAATCGTAGGCGACCATGCGCTTAACGCGCAGCGAGAGCACGCTGAGCATCTCATCGAGGCTGAGCGTTTTGCCGATGTCCTGGGAAATTTCAAAGAGCTGTTGGACTTCCTCGCGCGCCGAGGCGATCGAGTTGATGAAAACGCCCGGGTCGCCGCTGGAAACCGCTTGGATCGATTTTTTGACCTGTTCAAAGCCAGCCGCAGGCGCAATGCCCGCTTCGATCTTGATGTCCTTAGACAGCTTGGGCGGGGGCGCGATGTTGCGAATGGCCGCGCGGGCCATCTCTTCAAGCTCGATGTAACGCTTCTTGAGCACATCGACAACGCGCGGGTCAAAACTCTTACCGCTCTCGCGCTCGACTACGGCCATGGCCTCGTTCAAGGGGAGCGCGCGCCGGTATTGGCGGTCGCTGGCCAGCGCGTCCAGACAGTCGACCGCGCCCAGGATGCGCGCGCCCAGCGGGATCTTATCGCCCTTTGTACCGTATGGATAACCGCTGCCGTCCCACTTCTCGTGGTGGGCCAAGACGATCGGCGAGACGTCGTAGGGAAACTGCACGCGTTCGAGAATCTCGGCACCTACGACTGGGTGGATCTTCATCTTCTCGAACTCTTCAGGCGTCAATTTGCCCGGCTTGGAGATGATGTGTTCCGGCACGGCCAATTTGCCGATGTCGTGCAGGATGGCCGCAGCGCGGAGCGCCTCCAATTGTTCGTCCTTCATGCCTAGATCGCGGCCGACCTCGAGGGCATAGACCTGAACGCGCTGCAAGTGTTCGTGCGTGGTTTCGTCCTTGGATTCAATGGCCAACGCTAGAGCCTCGATGGTGCGCAGGTGAAGCGCGGCCATTTGCTCGGCATGCTGCATCTCTTTGTCGATGCGTGCCAAATGCATCGAATAGACCTTGTAGACGAGGTAGAAAAAGAAGAGGGCCAGCATCGAGTAGCCCCAATCGAGAAAACGATTGACGAAGCTGAACAGGCCCGCCGCGGCGGTACCGACGACGTAAAAATTCAAGCTCCAGATATAGCGCTCGCGCCAGATGCGCCTTAGGCTCTTTTGCTCGGTGAGCGAGATGACCGCCGCCACCGGGAAGGTGTTGAACAGATAGAAGACCGCCGAAGCCAGCACCAGCCGTACCGGCACCTCGCCGACCTCGAGATGGATCTGCGGCAGAAAGTAGACGTAGTGCGAAATCCAAGTGGCGGTTGCGATGTTGCCGACGTTGAAGAAGGTGAGGAAATTGCGACTGGGTCCCTTGAGCACTTGAACGCATTGGATCGCCGTCGTCACCGCGCCGATAATGATCGTCTCGGGCAGACTCAGTTCCATGATCCCGATTAACACAAAGAGAATGTTGACGGGCATCGCCCCACCGCTACTGTTGCCCACGCCCACACGCAAGCCAGCCGCAAATAGTGCAACCAGGAAGTAGCACACAAAGCGGATCATGTTGCCGGATTCCCAACGGAGCAGGCTGGAGACAGCGACAAAAGTGCCGATCAAACTGATCAGCAAAACATAGGCGCGAGCTGGCAGGCTCAGTTGAGTCATGTTTGGGCGAGTACGCGGTCGGCTAAGAGGCGTTCCTCATTCTCCATACAATTTCGGCCAATTGCACTAGAACCTTTAGTCCAGAACTTCAGTCACAATTTCGGACCGGCGCAGCTTAGCGCTCCTAAGGTCTTTCGGGAGCGGGGTTCAGGTCAAGCTCTAGTGCGTATTTGTCCGCACTGGCCGTAACATCGAAGAGCGGTCGATCCGCATACAATGCAGGAACACTATCAATTTCTTGGCGTCGACGCGGTCGCGGCCTCCCCGCAGATGCGAGACTTGTTCCGGCAGGTGCGTGACGCGGCACTCTCCGGACTGCCGGTGTTGCTAGTGGGGGAGCCAGGGAGCGGCAAAGAAATCGTTGCCCGGGCGATTCATCATTATTCCGTCCGCAAGCCCCAGGCATTCGTCGATTTATCGTGCGCGGCCTTACCCGACGAACTGCTGGACGCCGAGCTGTTCGGGCACGAGCGCGGAGCCTTCTCGGGTGCCAACGCGATGAAACCCGGGCTACTGGAATTGGCCAGTCAAGGTAGCGTTTTTCTGGACGACGTGGAAAGCCTAAACGAGCGGCTGCAGGCGAAGCTGTCGCGGGTGCTCGATCATGGGACCTTTTACCGAGTGGGCGCGGTGCGCCCGACGCGAGTGGATGTGAGACTGATCGCGGCCTCAAACGGTCCGCTGCCCGGGATCGAGGGCACGGGCAAACATCTGTTCAATCAGCTCTCGCAAACCGCCCTGGCGGTGCCGTCATTGCGCGAGCGGCCGGAGGACATCGAGGCGCTGGCTTGCCACTTTTTAGCGCAACAGAATCCCGAACTTCGCTTTGCCGCCGACGCGATGATTGCGCTGTACTCTTACCGCTGGCCGGGAAACGTGCGAGAACTGCGCAACGCCGTACTGCGGTCGGCGCTAATGAGCAAAGGACCGCTGTTGCACGCCGACGACATCGTGTTCAACATTAAGCAGCCCTTGGGCTTGGAAGCATCGGCGGGTACCGAGCGCGGCGTCGAAGGCGTCGAGCAGGCGATGATCCGCAGGGCGTTGGCTGAGGCGGGCGGCCATCGCCAGCGAGCGGCGGACTCTCTCGGTATTTCAAAAACAACGCTATGCCGCCGGATTCGCGGCTATGGGTTGAGCCTAGGCCTTGAAGAGCACCGGAGGCTGGCATGAGCGCGCTTCGTCAGGAACGGCAAGAATCGGTGAGTTGGGAAGACCGCCGCGTCGAAGCCCGTCACAAAGCCGCAGGCAGTGTGTCGCTGCGATTGAACGAAGACTATCAAGTGGCGTTTGAGGCGCGGCTGATGGATATCTCCGCGTCGGGTTTCCGCGCCCGCCACGCCAATTCGCATTTGAGGTCTGGCCAGGAGTGTGACTTCGCACTACCCGGCACCCGTGGCCGGGCCAAGGTGGTGTGGAACCGGACCACCGCCGAGTTCATTGAGACCGGCTTTCTGATTTTGCTTCATGAGACGGCCTAGGCTGGCCAGCCAATAGACCGCGAGCGCGTCGCAGAGAATGTGGAAGACGTAGAGGTGGCGGGCGGTTTCGAGCGTGTCGCCCAAAGTCGCCACCGCGAGAGCCAGTGCTCCGCAACACGCCGCCAGGCGCAGGCGCGGAACCAATAGCGAAGCCGCAATCAGGATCAAGACAGAGGCCGGGAATAATCGCTGTAAGGTGGTGCGAGCCGCGTTCCAGATCGTCATGCCTCCGGCGCGCGCGTTTGGAGGGTAGCCGTCTTCGGCGCGGCGAATGCCCAGGATCGGATCGGGATGCCTCCAGGCGGCGTAGCCCAAATCCTCCCAGACAAAGGCGGCGGCACGGATTGGATGGCGCACATAAAAGATCGCCAGCTTGCCGAGATTTGTCCGGGCGAGAAACTCGTCGCGCCACGCGCGGTCTTCGACGGGCGACCCAGGGCTGTAGCAGTGCATTCCGCGGTAGCGAGCGTAGTCTTGGCCCACGCCCAATTCGGCGAAGTCAGCGGCGAGGTCGGTCGAACTGTTGCCGATCCGATAGAAGATCATCGAGAACAAGGGTGCGGCCCGGTAAGAGCGATCGAGCGAGGTCAGCATATAGACTCCAGCGCCGCCCGTGGCGAGCGCGGCGGCAAACCAAGCGACGCGCGCCCAGCCGCGATTACGCCATGCCCAGAAGGCGGCGAAACAGAACAATGGCATTGCTAGAGGGGCGTGCTGCGATTTCGAGAAAACCAGGACGCCCGCAGCCGCTGTAAAGGCGATGGCCGTCAAAGGATGCCGCACACTGTAGAGCAGGCACGCGGCGAGTGCGACGGTGCCCAGCATCGCCGCACAGTCCATGTAGAAAGATGCAAGGTAGCCGACGTAGGCCGTGTCACTGAGAGCCAGCGCCGTCAGCAGACATGCGGGGATTGAGAAGTGGGCGGGCAGTCGCGCCAGTCCGCACAGGAGTGCCCAGGCAACCAACAGATAGACGAGCAGATGGACCAGTGTGAGAGCGTGAATCGAGAATTTTGTTTTCGAGTAGAAGAGCCGGCTGAGCTTGACGGCGGGCCAGACGAAGAGATGTTCGCTGGAGAGCTGTTCGCTGCGCCAAAGGTTGGCGGGCGAGAAGCGGTAGTCCGTGGCGAAGTAAGCGTACTCACCGGGCCCCCAACCGGCGGCTGGAGCCAAAGAGTAATAACCCGCAACCTTTGGATAATCCCCGTTGTTGGCGACACCGAGCACAGGCGGGGCAAACAACTGCCACGCCGCGGAGCCCGCGATCCACAAGAGGCAGAGAGGGGCGAGAGAATTATGAAATCCGCGTTGCACGATTTGGATACACTAGCAGAGGAGAAAGCACGCACTGATGCAAACTTACCGATCGGAGCCCGACCTTAGGGCCCCGATACGAACGCAAACGGATGCACTGGCCGCGAACGAACTGTTTCGCGCCTTTCGTCTGATGTACTTGAGCCGTCGGATCGACGACCGGGAGATTCTGCTCAAGCGCCAAAACAAGATTTACTTTCAGGTTAGTGGAGCGGGGCACGAAGCCATCCAAGTTGCGGCCGGCATGGCTTGTGAGCCGGGCTTCGACTGGTTCCATCTCTACTACCGCGACCGCGCATTGGCCCTCACCCTGGGCATTACGCCCGAACAAATGTTTCTGCAAGCGGCGGGTGCCGCGGCCGACTCGATGAGCGGCGGACGGCAGATGCCGAGCCACTGGAGTTCGCGCGACCTGCATATCGTCAGCGGCAGTTCCCCGACCGGTTCGCAATACCTGCACGCGGTGGGCTGCGCCCACGCCTCGCGAATCCTGCAACCCAACGACGGCGAAGTGACGTTGGTGACCAGTGGGGAAGGCGCAACGAGCGAAGGCGAGTTTTGGGAAGCAATTAACCTGGCCTGCCTCCATCGCTATCCGGTTGTATTTTTGATCCAGGACAACGGCTATGCGATCAGCGTGCCCGTCGAACACCAAACGCCCGGCGGCAGCATCTCCAAGCTGCTGAGTGGGTTTCCGGGGTTGTTGCGTTTGGAGGTGGATGGCCTTGATTTTATCGCCAGTTACCAGACAATGTCGGAGGCGGTGACGCATTGCCGCGAGGGCCTTGGGCCGGTGCTGGTGCACGCCAAGGTGATCCGGCCATACTCGCACTCCCTGAGCGACGACGAGCGTTTTTATAAGTCCGTTGCCGAGCGCGCCGGGGAAGCCGAGCGCGACCCGATTGAGCGCATGCATCAATTGCTCATCGAAGGCGGATCGGTGAGCGAGGCCGATCTGAAAGAGATGATGGCCGAGTGCGACAGGGAAGTGCAGGACGCGGCCGATTTTGCGATGGAGCACCAAGCACCGGCGACGAATACGATTTTCGACAACCTCTACTCGCCAATCGTGGATCCGACAGCCGATGCTTACGCCGCGCGGGAGGAGCTACGCGGGGAGCCGCGTACGATGGTGGACACCATCAATCAGACTCTGGCCGAAGAGATGCGCCGGGACCCGCGAGTGCTGGTCTTTGGCGAGGACGTCGCCGATTGCAGCCGCGAGGAGATCCTGCCGGACGTCAAGGGCAAGGGCGGTGTCTTCAAGACCACGCTCGGCTTGCAGCGGGAGTTTGGAAGCGCTCGGGTATTCAACACGCCGATCGCCGAAGCGGGCATTGTCGGACGGGCGATTGGATTGAGCCTGCGTGGCTTGAAGCCGGTGGGCGAGATTCAGTTTTTCGATTACATCTGGCCGGCGATGATGCAGATCCGCGACGAGATGGCGACGCTGCGCTGGCGCAGCAACGGGGCTTGGAGCTGCCCGGCGGTGATCCGAGTGCCGATTGGCGGCTATCTCACCGGAGGAGCGATTTACCACAGCCAGTGTGGGGAATCGATCTTCACGCACATCCCCGGTATACGGGTGGTGTTCCCGTCAAACGCCTTGGACGCCTGCGGATTATTGCGAACGGCGTTGCGCGCAGACGATCCTGTGCTATTTCTGGAGCATAAGAAACTTTACCGGGAGCCCTATAACCGTAGCGCGCATCCGGGTGAGAATTTCACGATACCGTTTGGGAAAGCCAAGACGGTGAAGGCCGGTGCCGATTTAACGATCGTTTGTTACGGGGCGCTGGTCAAGAAGTCGCTGGACGCGGCGCAGTTGGTGGAAAAGAAGCAGGCGGGCAAGACGATCGAAGTGATCGACCTGCGCAGCCTCTCCCCCTACGACTGGCCCGCAGTGGCGGCAAGCGTGCGGCGCAACAACCGCGTGCTGATTGCCCATGAGGACGTTTTAAGCTGGGGCTTCGGCGCCGAGCTGGCGGCAAGGATCGCGGACGAACTGTTCTCCGATCTGGACGCGCCGGTGGGGCGAGTGGCCGCCAAAGACACATGGGTTGCGTATAACCCCTCGCTGGAGGATGCGATCCTCCCGCAGGTTGAGGACTTGGTTCGCGAATGCGAAAGGCTATTGGCTTACTGAGATCCGGCAAATTTGCCATACTTAAGGAAAGAAGGAACGAAATATGCCGAATCTAGGACCGATGGAACTTGTGTTGATTCTGGGAGTGGCCCTGCTGCTGTTTGGCGGGCGCAAGCTCCCTGAACTAGCCAAAGGCATGGGCGAGGGAATCAAGAACTTCAAGAACGCCTTGCGGGAAGATCCCCCACCGCCCCCACCGGCCGCGCCTCATGCGACCGATCCGTCTCCCAAGCCGTAAGATCCAATCACAAACGAGTTAGTCACAAAGGAGTTCCAGGCGTGCCCGGAACTCCTTTATGCTTTCCGGGTTGGCCAGCGCGTTTAGGTTGGCCGAATCGCGGCCGTGGATGGCGTCGCGCACAGCGGACTCCGAGATCTTGCCACTAACGGTACGCGGGATCGCTGAGACGGCGAGGACCTTCTTGGGCACATGGTGCGGGCTGGCTTGAGTGCGGAGGGTGTAGCGGATGCGGTCGATCAGCTCGGCTGTCAGTTCGCTAGGGGACCGCAGCTTGACGAAGAGGACGATGCGGACGTCGCCGACCCACTCCTGAGCGACGGCGACAGACTCCTCGATCTCTGGGATCGTCTCCACTTGGCGATAGATTTCGGCGGTGCCGATGCGCACGCCGCCAGGGTTGAGCGTGTTGTCAGAGCGCCCATGGATGATGAAACCTTGCGTGGCTGAGACCTGCGTGGCCCAATCGCCGTGATGCCAAACGCCGGGGAAGCGATCAAAATAGGCGGCGCGGTACTTGGAGCCATCGGGGTCGTTCCAGAAGCCTAGCGGCATGGAGGGGAAGCGATTCACGCAGACGAGTTCGCCCGGTGAGTCCCAGATTCTGTCGCCGTGCTCATCCCAGACCTGGACGTCCATGCCGAAGCCGGCGCATTGGAGTTCCCCGCGATGTACGGGAAGCAGTGGGTTGCCGAGAGCGAAGCAAGAGACGATGTCGGTGCCGCCGGAGATGGAGGCCACCGAGATGCCGGGCTTGATGTCGCGCCAGACAAAATCGAAACTTTCGGGGGCGAGGGGCGAGCCGGTGGAGAGCACCTGGCGGAGGGCGCTCAGGTTGTGGTGCTGAGCGGGCTGGTAGCCGTTTTTCTCAAGCAGGGCGAGATACTTGGCGCTGGTTCCGAAGTGAGCGATGGAGTCGGCCTCGGCCAGACGCCAGAGGACTCCGATGTCGGGATACATGGGCGAGCCGTCGTAGAGGACCAGTGCCGCGCCGGAAGCAAGGCCCACGGCGAGCCAGTTCCACATCATCCAGCCGCAGGTTGTGTAGTAGAAGAGGCGTTCGCCGGCGTGCAAATCGACATGGAGCAGATGCTCTTTGACGATCTGGAGGAGGGTTCCGCCGGCGGAGTGAACGATGCATTTGGGCGCGCCGGTGGTGCCGCTGGAGAAGAGGATGAAGAGGGGATGACGGTGGGGGAGCGAGGAGAAACTGAGATTGGCTTTGCTTTGTTCGAGGTCTTCGATGAGCAGCAGAGCCTGGAGATTGGGGAGATTGGCTTTGATTTCGCGATGTCGATCGAGCAGGTTGAAGCGCTTGCCGGCGAAGGAATAGGCGGCGGTGCTGAAGAGCAATTTGGGTTCGATTTGTCCAAAACGATCCATGACGCCGTGGACGCCGAAGTCGGGCGAACAAGAGGACCAGACGGCGCCGATGGAGGCGGCGGCCAACATGAGGGCGATGGTCTCGGGACGGTTGGGGAGGTAGGCGGCGACGCAGTCCCCGGCCGCGACGCCGTGGGCCAGCATCAGGTCGGCATAGGAGGCGACCCAGCGGCGGAGGTCGTCGCGCGACCAGTCCGCCGTCTCGCCTGTCTCGCTACGAAAGAGAAGCGCAGGTTGGGCACCGTCACCGCGCAGCAGAATTTCGGCGAAGTTGAAATCGGCATCGGGCGGGGGCAAAGATGCAAACGAAGCCAATTCGGCCCAGAAGGCTTCGGCGCGATCGATAGACCAGCGGTGCAGCGCCCAGGTGTCGGGATGGCCGGTGCGGGCGAGGAACTTAGAGAGGTGGGCTGGCATGGATGGTGTTGGTGAGGTCGCCAAAGCCCACTGTATCGCCCACGGTATCGCCCGCCCAGCCGCTCAAGACGACCGTATCGCCATCGCTAAGGAAAGGACCGCCGCGCTCCAGCAGACTGCCTTGGCTATCGGGTCCGCTGACGGTGCCGGAGCCGATCAGGTCGCCGGTGTGAAGGAGGACGCCGGCGCTGCGCAGGTGCGCCAGTTGCTGGCCGAGGCTCCAATACATGTCGCGATAGTTGCTGTTGGCGAGGATGCCGCCCGGGATGCGCTTGGCCTGGAGATGGATGTCCCAAGCGCGCGGTTCGGGGACGCTCAAGTGGGGAAGGGGCTTTGGGTCTTGGGGCGGGCCGTCGCAACGAAAGGCGGCGATCGCTTCGGGCAGGATGAGGTAGGGGCTGACCGTGGTGGCGAAGGCTTTAGAGAGGAAGGGACCGAGAGGAGTGTACTCCCAGCGTTGGATGTCGCGGGCGGACCAGTCGTTGAGGAGAACGAAGCCGGCTAGCAAATCCAGTGCGCCCGGACAAAGGAAGGCCCCGAGCTCGAGTTCGAAATCGAGCTGCGCGGTGGGGGCAAAGACGAGTTCGCCGGAAGCGTCTTTATACTGGCCTCGTGGGCGCTGAACGGGGGTCCCGGAGACGAAAACATTGCCGGCGCGACCGTTGTAGCCTGAGGGCAGATGGAGCCAGTTCTCTGGCAGCGGATTGGCGGGGTCGCGAAAGAGACGGCCGACGTTCTCGGCGTGATGGCGGCTGGAGTAGAAGTCGACAAAGTTGGGGATGGCGAAAGGCAGGTGAAGCGGTTGGGTACCGACAGGCACCAGCGGCAGGGTCTTGCCCGCGGCGAGTTGGTCTTGAACATGGGCGCGGATGGCGAGGGCGGCAACGCGATCCACGGCGAATAGTTCGTTGAGAGTGGAGGGGATGGAAGGGTCGAGAGCGCGGAGGTCGACGAGTGAGTCTTGCCAACGAAGACCGGGACGCGAGGGGGTACCGAAAAGGCAGAAGGGCAGATTCTCGAGACCGAAATGGTGGGCGCGGGAATCCACGTTTACATTGTAAGGTCAGGCGCTGCGCGGCATCGCCAGACGCGGGCCGGGCACTCCGTCGAAGAGCGTGGGAATGTCGGCGGCCGGCATGGGGCGGGCCAAGTAGTAACCCTGCAGCGCATCGAAGCCCATGGTCCTAAGCGCGTTGAACTGCTCGCAGGTTTCGACCCCTTCGACCACGGCCTCAATACCGAGCCCGCGGGCCAGCGATTGCAGCGACGAGAGCACGACGCGAGACTTGGCTTGCTCGGCGCAGTGCCGTGTGAAGCAAGAGGCGATCTTGATGCCATCGATCGGGAAATGAGTCAAATACCGGAACGACGAGAAGCCTTCGCCGAAATCGTCAAGCCAGATCTGCACACCGGCGTTGCGCAGGCGCTGGAGGCCTTGGGAGGTTTTTCGATTGCCTTCGACAAAGACGCTTTCGGTGATCTCAAAGATGATGCGCGAGCGTTGAAGCGAAGGCTGACGGAGAAGACTGTGGAACTGCTTCTCCATGACGAAGTTGGGGAAGTGACGTCCGGAGATATTGATGCTGACCGGAACGCCAACCATGGAGGGATACTGGGCATGCCATTGGTCCAGTTGACGACCGAGGCGGCCAAGACCTTGCATGTCGAGTTTCAAGACCAGGCCCGAGTCTTCGGCAAGGCTGATGAAGGCGACCGGAGAGATTATGCCAAGGCGCGGGTGGCACCAGCGGAGCAAGGCTTCGAGAAAGCGGACGCGACCGGTAGCGGGGTTGAAAACAGGCTGAAATTCGAAGAAGAATTCGTCTTTCTCCAAGGCATTGGCGAGATCGAATTCGAGCGAGGCTTGAACGATGGATTTTTTGGATTGGGGATGGTGACTGACGACCAACGATTCGCGAGTCAAACGGGCCTGTTGATGAGCTCCATCGGCGTCGCGAAGGATGGAGTCGCTGGAGCTTTCCATGCCTTGGGCAGCGGCTAGTCCGGCGCGGGCAGAGAGCTTGACGCGGCAATCGCCCAATTGGAATTCGCGATCCAGATTACGCAGGATTTTGCGCACAAGCGCTTCAGCTTGATCCGAGTTTTGCCGGGAGCGAATGAGAATGGCGTAGTGATCCGCACCGAAGCGGGCCAGCATGTCGGTGGAATCGAGGGAATCGGAAATCAGGCTGGCGACTTCCGCGAGAAGGCGATCGCTGGCCGCGTACCCGAAGGAATCGTTAATGGCGCGGAAGCGAACCAAGTCGAGAAAAGAAACGGCGAAGAAGCCAGAGTTGGGGTCATCGGCCCACTTGCGGACCTGACGCTCCAACGCCCGACGAAAGCGGGCTGTGTTATGGCCACCGATGCGATGGTTCTTGTCCGAAACGACCACAGCTTCGTTGAACTGGTCCATCAGTTCGCGAAATGCAGGCCACATCGATACCTCCTTGCAGCGTTAGAAAACAGCCTTCTGATTAATGACTTTTCTAATTAATCGAGCCGTCTACGATGACATCGAAAGAAATCGTCTCAACTCTCTTTGGTGCGCCAAACTGCAGGACAGCCCGGTAGGAGCCCGCCTTTGGGAAACCGAAGGGAAAGCTGAACTCAGCGGGCGCGGCTGCCGCGTTAGCATCTTTCGCATGGGAGGATACTAACACATTTCCATTTAATGGCAACAAATTTGTTTGTGCAATTTGGTATGCAGCCATCGAGATATTTCCGTATGGATGGAGGTGAGAGAAGACACTGAAATCGCGCTCGAAGATTGCCAGATGGGCAGGCATGCCGAGGTAGGGACGGAGATTGGGAGCGGGGTTGCCGTCGGCGTCAAGGACACGAAAGGTGAGGGTGGTGGGCTGGCCGGGGCGGAGAGATTTCGGG
>JANXUM010000028.1 GCA_025356215.1 Bryobacter sp.
ACCATCGCCACGTGCCCAATCGCAAACAGAACCAGCGCGTCGCTGACCAAAAAGTGAATCGTCCGCGCGGACTGTCTGCCCCCAAACATCGTGAACAACCAAGGGAAAGCTGTCGTAATCCCGGGGGACATCGTCAAGCCGTTCAACACCACTAGCGGAAAGAGCAAAAACACCACCGCCAGATAGGCCCGCCGCTGAGTGACGCCATAGTTCCGCCACCGAAAGTGCTTGGTCGCCAATCCCCAGGCCACATACGCAAGCCCGTTCAACACCACAACCCACGCAGCAAAGAAATGGACTCCCCGGCCCCAACCGGTATGCTGCTTGTCCACCGCAAACGGCAATACAAAGGCCGCCGCAGTGTCGAAATAGCCACCTTCACCCCAATAAAAGCGCGGATGCGCCAGCACAATTCCCGCTCCGCTCACGGCAAGCGCCACGAAGCAAAGCGTATGCAGCCAGTGCGTCATTCGTACAGTGCGAGCGTGCTTCATAAGTGCCGTGTCGGGCCTCGGCGGCCCGGCTTCCAGTCTACTGCCAACTCTCCGTCTGACGTTCGTCCGGTAACGCTGGTGTGATGTAATACGCCTACAGTTAAAGATCCATGCGCAGTAGCCTTTCCGCCTTTATAATGGCCGTCGCCACCCTCCAAGCCGCCAAACCCGATTTGGAGCGTGGCTTCACCCAAACCGCCCGCCCTTTCCTCAACACCTACTGCGTCGGCTGTCACAGCGGGGCCAACGCCGCTGCTCAGTTCGACCTAACACCGTATACCTCCCTCCAGACCGTCACCAAAGACTATCCGCATTGGGAGACCGCGCTCGAACGCATAAAGGCTGTCGAGATGCCTCCCAAGGCCGCCAAGCAGCCGCCCGCCGCCGCACGGCAGGAAATGGTCGATTGGATCCAAGCCGTCCGCCTTAGCGAGGCCCGCAAGAACGCCGGAGACCCCGGCCCCGTCCTCGCCCGCCGCCTCAGCAACGCCGAGTACAACTACACTATTCGCGATCTCACCGGCATCGACCTCCGCCCTACCCGCGAGTTTCCCGTCGACCCCGCAAACACAGCCGGGTTTGACAACTCGGGCGAGTCTCTGTCGATGTCCCCCGCGCTGCTCAATAAGTATTTACAGGCTGCCCGGGAAGTTGCCAACCATATGGTCCTCACCCCCGACGGCTTCAACTTCTCGCCCCATCCGATGCTGGTCGAAACCGATCGCGAAAAGTATGCAATCCAGCGCATTGTCAACTTCTACAAGAGCCAGCCCACCGACTATGCCGATTACTTCGAGGCCGCTTGGCGATTCAAGCATCGCACCGCCCTGGCCATCCCCAAGGCCACACTGGCCACCATTGCCGCCAACGCCAAGATCAGCGCCAAGTACCTCCCAATGATTTGGAGCCTTCTCCAGGAACCCAACGCCGTCGGCCCGGTTGCCAAACTGCAAACTCTGTTCAACTCCCTGCCCGCTCCTACGGCGCAACAACCGGAGACCCTCCGCGCCCAATGCGTCGCGATGCGTGATTTTGTCGTCAAGCTCCGTAAGCACACCGCCATGGAATTCGCCGCTCCGCTCGTCACCGGCCTCAGCCCCACTTCGCAACCGCTGATGAATTGGAAGCTCCGCGCCTTCGCCGCCCACCGTCGCGATTTCGATTCCAAGGCACTCCGCATGGAGACCGATCCGCCGCTGGAGGCACCGACGATTCCTCGTTACCCCGGCCTTGGCCAGGAATCCGCTCAGCGCTCCGCCGCCCTCATGCAGAAGTCCCGCGTGGGCGACGCCGACCTCATCGTCCCCACCGGCCAGCGCCAAGCCTATGAGGCCGCCTTCAAGCGCCTCAGTTCCGTCTTCCCCGATGTCTTCTACATCAGTGAGCGTGGCCGCTTCTTCCCTGACGATTCGCAAGACAAGGGCCGCTTCTTGAGCGCCGGCTACCACAACGTCATGGGTTACTTCCGCGACGATACGCCGCTGTCCGAACTCATCCTTGACGACCAAGGCGCCAAACAACTCGACAAGCTTTGGGACGAATTCGATTTCATCGGCGACCATACCATTCGCACCTGGGTTCAATACTTCTTCAATCAGAGTGGCGAGGTGGTCGGCAATGGCCGCGAGTCCGGCAGCAACCGTCCCCCCGATGCGGCTGTCATCGCCACGCCGGTCATCTTCCAACTCCGCGACGCCTATCTCGCCAAAGCCGACAGGAGCAAGGGCACAGACGCCATACCGGTCGCCAAAGAAGCGATCATGGAGCACTTCCAGCGCGTCGATAACACCATCCGCCGCGTCGAGAAGCTGCGCGTCGACGCCGAACCTCAACATCTCGACGCCCTGCTGAAATTCGCCGCCCGTGCCTTTCGCCGTCCGCTCTCGGTGCCCGAGAAAGACGACATCCGCGCCTACTACTCGACGCTGCGCAAGAAGGACGGTCTCTCTCATGAGGACGCGGTTCGCGATTCCATAGTCGGCGTACTGATGTCGCCCAAGTTCAGCTATCGCATCGATCTTAGCCGCGTCAACGCCCCCGCTACCGTCAAGGCCAGTCCCCTCTCCACTTACGCCTTGGCGAGTAAGTTGAGTTACTTTCTTTGGTCTAGTATGCCGGACGAAGAACTCCTCTCGCACGCCGCCAAGGGCGACCTCTCCAACCTCGCCGTGCTCACCGCCCAAGCCCGCCGCATGCTCAAGGACGCCCGCTCCCGCGGCTTAGCCACCGAATTCGCCGGCAACTGGCTCGACTTCCGCCGCTTTGAATCCCACAACGCCGTGGACCGTCAACGTTTCCCGGCCTTCAGTAACGACCTTCGTCAGGCGATGTTCGACGAGCCTGTCCACTTCATCGAAGACCTGATCCGCGCCGACCGCCCCGTCCTCGACCTCCTCTACGCCCCTCGCACCTTTGTCAATCCGGTTCTCGCCAAGCACTACGGCATGCCCGAAATCAAGGGCGATAACGACACTTGGGTCCGCGTCGATGACGCCACGCCATACGGTCGCGGCGGTCTGTTGCCAATGTCGGTCTTCCTCACTCAAAACGCTCCCGGCCTCCGCACCAGCCCCGTCAAGCGCGGCTATTGGGTCGTCAAGCGCGTCTTAGGCGAGAACATCCCTCCGCCCCCCGCCAATGTCCCCGAGCTCCCCAGTGACGAAGCCAAGTCAGACCTACCGTTGCGCGACATGCTCGCCAAGCATCGCGCCAACGCCGCCTGTGCCAGTTGCCATGCGCGTTTTGATTCTTTCGGCCTCGCTTTTGAAAACTACGGCCCAGTCGGCGAAAAGCGCGCCGTCGATCTCGCTGGCCGCCCCGTCGACACCAAAGCGCAGTTCCCCGGCGGCGTCGAAGCGGCGGGCCTCGAAGGAGTCCAAGCCTTTATCCGCGATCACCGCCAACAGGACTTCCTCGACAACTTCAGCCGCAAGCTGCTCGCCTACTCGCTCGGCCGTTCGCTCCTGCTCTCTGACGAACTCCTTGTCGATCGCATGCGCGCTGCGTTGGCAGCCAACGACAATCGATTCTCAGCGATGGTCGAGACCATCGTCGCCAGCCCCCAGTTCACAAACCGCCGAAAAGCAGTATCCTCATTAGAGAAAGCCGATTAACATGCCCATTTCACGCCGCAAAGTTCTCGCCGGAGCCGGAGTCACGATGGCTCTCCCTTGGATGGAGTCGCTCGCCGCCGCCGCCCCCACGCCATTCCCAAAACGCTTTGCCGCCCTCTTCATGGGTAACGGCGTCAATGAGGATCACTGGGGCAGCGAGGGCTCGGGCGCGGCCATGAAGCTCAGCAAAACGCTGGAGCCGCTGGAGGCGATCAAGCATAAGATCAACGTCATCCACGGCCTTTACAACAAGACGGCCACGGGGCAGGGAATCCACCCCGCGCAAACCGGGAGCCTGCTGTCGGGCGCGGTCATCCAGCGCGGTGCCATCATCAAAGCCGGCACCACAATCGATCAGATGATCGCCAACAAAATCGGCCAGGACACCGCGCAATCCAGTATCGTATTGGCTTGCGAACAGCCCATGACTGGCTACCACGAGACCAACTTCTCGATGGCCTACAGTTCGCACATCTCCTGGCAGTCCGCCGACTCGCCCGTACCCAACGAAGTCTATCCCTCGCTCGCCTTCGACAACCTATTCGAGAACCGCGGCAGTCTGCGCAACATGAGCATCCTTGATCGCGTGCGCGAAGAAGCCGTCAGCCTCAGCCGCCAGATCAGTGCGACTGACAAGTCCAAGCTCGACGAATACCTCACCAGCGTGCGAGAAGTCGAAAAGCGCGTCGACGGAATGCGCAAGAACAAAGACAAGGCCGAGGACACGGCCAAGCAGCGCAACAAGCCCGTCTTCACGATGGACCGCCCCGCAAATGGCCTTCCCGAGGACCTACGCGATCACGCTCGCTTGATGTGCGACATCATCGCCATCGCCTTCCAAACGGATAAGACCCGTGTAGCCACACTGCTCCAGGCCCGCGACCTCTCGGCGCTTTACTATCCCTTCCTCGGTGTCAAAGATGGCCACCACGGTGCCTCGCACGACAATAATTCGGACGGTTACGAACGCATCGCCCGCTTCCACCTAAGTCAGTTGGCTTACTTGGCGACCAAATTGGACGCAATGCCCGAAGGCGAAGGTACCGTGCTCGATAACTCCTGTCTGATGTTCCTGTCGAACATGTGGATCGGTCGCAAGCACGACAACAGCCGCCTGCCGCTGGTTCTTGCCGGCGGTCTCGGCGGGACCCTCGAAACAGGCCGCACACTTGATTACGTAAAGGCTGGCAACGATAACCGCAAGCTCTGCAGCCTGTATCTCTCGATCATGGATCGAATGGGCGTCAAACTGGACAAGTTCGGCGACGCCGAAACTCGCCTGCAAGGCATCTAGCGACCAACATCGCAATCCCCGCCATGCCCATGGAGAGGGACCCTGGTTCCGGTACTCCGCTCGCGCCAGCAACCGACACTTCGTCGATGAAAAAGTATCCGCTGCTGAAGTTGGGTCCGCTGAACGTAGGCGCAAAATAGCCTGGGCTCTGCACGAAATTCCCGATAGTCAGGTACTGCTCCCCGCCGGTTGCGACGTAAGTGGTCTGATAGGGAAGCCAGCTGGTGCTTGTGATCAGCGTCCCGGTCGGATTGTTGTAAGTCGGTGTTAGATGGATCGGCAACCAACTTGCTCCAATCGTTTGATTGAACCCCGTCCCGGTTGACAAGTAAAACCCAAGATCGGGCGACGATACCCGGGCGCGATCCGATAACGCTGCCATCATCGAGATAATGTAGCTCTCCCCGGCAACCAGCGGCGTCAGCAGTTGCGCCTGCAAATACTCATACTGCACAGAGTTATTGTTGTTGATCGCCGGAGGAGCGTTCAAGATTCCAGCGCACGCGTTGCCCGCATAGCACTGCTGGGCGGTACTGTAACCGTAAACGTTAATCGTCGCATTTGAATAAAAATCAGGAGACCCGCCCCCGGAACCCCAGTTAGCCGCGTTTCCAATCCCCCCTAACCAAGCTGAAGAAGATGTGGATAGCAGGTTCTCAAACCCGCCGTTTGCTACAAGTTGCGTTGCCGTAAGGCTAGCTCCGCAGAGAAACATTAAAAGTAGGATACGCATTCCCCCCGAGATGCGCGAAATCTAGCCAACGGGGGTCACGTCACCTAGCGCGGGCGCGCGGCGGCAACCATTAACGCCGTCATCACCTCCCTTGCGGCGCAAGTTCCGCCACCCTCGCGATGTCACCGGCAAAAACGGCTCCCGCGAGTTTACGTTGTCCAGGATCCTCATACTGAACTCGATGCGGATGCACCCGTAAAGAGAAGCCCAAGCCCAATCACTACCGCACATCCAATCGTGCAAAACGCCTCGGATTTCACCAGCCAGAAGGCTAGGAGCTACGTCCTATGCCGCTTCAATCCGGAATGCTTTCCAGACTTTCCGGTTCGATGCGGGGCTGCATGTTCATCTGATGACGGAACGCGGTCGAGCGTTCATAGGCCTGGGCTCGAATGCGCATAATCGACCCCAGCGGCCGATGCTCGGCAATGCCGTGCCAAGGGTTGAACGAGAGAATGTCGTCGCCATAGACGCGCCGGGCGGGAGAAAACGCCTCTTGCGGCGGAATATCGATGACTGCAATCGTGCGGTGCGGCGATACCTCGGATTTCCAAAGCACCGACGCGTCTTCCACTGGCATCTCCGCGAGGTCGGTACAAAGTTGCGCGCGCATCTCAAATTGCGCTCCCTGGCCGCGAAAGTGCTCCACCACGACGTCCCGCATGCGAGACTCGTCCAAGTTATCGATAGGCACACCAGTTAGTGCCCTTACATTCTCCGAGAGCGGCGCCACGCTGATCTTCGCGATGGAATCGCCGAACCGGATGGCGGCCATCGAGTGAAAAGTTTCTCCCAGGATGTTACTGTTGTCTCGGCCTAGGCCGCGCAGCGTCGCACCCGGCTCCACGTTGAACGCCTCGGCCGCTTCCACAACGCTGTGCGCCGCGCCAGCGAGCATGCGCTGCAACAACTCCGGCTGGTGAGCATTCTGCTCCAACAGCTTCAGCATCTTCTTGTATGCCGGAATCGTGCCGAAGGCAAGTGTCGGAAGATTGACCAACAAAAAATCCTGATTCTTACCCGCGTCGCCGGGCAGCAAACGCTCGCCCGCGACCCCGATCACCTTGATGGCAAATCCACGTGGCGCCGGCACCCTGTCCGAATGTAAATCACCCTGAGCGGAGGACAAGCGAATGATGACGGGGTATTTTGCAGGCTGGGCAAACAGGCCCTGCGCGAGTTCGGGTGCCAAGCCACCCGCCACAGTCAGTGTAGCTTTGAGAAACCCATGACTTTTCGCATGCGCGTCGCGGCTGGCATGTCGGTGCGTGTCGAATGCTTGGCGTTGCGTTACGGCCATGGCGGCAACGATTTCCTCGATGAGCGCGGCCTCGTTCTCAACTGGGGTCTCGATATCTTCGGTGTACTTGACGGGTTGCATGGCTGCGTCCTTTCATCTGAGTAAGAGAGCGGAATCGCCGGAGTCAACCGCCTTCGCGCCAACGCTCAGAGGAGCCTGTTTCAGATTACTTTATTTCAGCCAACGAACTTGAGCTTACTATTTCGGCGTTCCGCGCCTCAATAGCTGACAGTGCACCGAACCTGGTGCTCAGCTACATTCGCAGCTAGAGTAGCCAGGGAGGATAGTTTCAAATGGTCGGGGCGGCGGGATTCGAACTCGCGACCCCCTGTTCCCAAAACAGGTGCGCTACCAGGCTGCGCCACGCCCCGACGAGTTAACTCCTTGAGTCTAGCAGTTTCCCCGCGCCCACACCGCCGCTTCCGCCCCATCTTCAAACTGCGGCAGTAACCCCGTCAGCCGCGTCATCTCCAGAATCTTCACGATCTTCGCCGCCGGCCTCAATAAACACAGCCGCCCGCGCCCCTCGCTCACCACCGTATACAGGATCACCAACTCCCCCAGCCCCGCGCTATCCACCTCCTCAATCCCCGATAAGTCCAACACCACCCCCGCGCCTCCCGCCGCGCGAGCCGCGATCTCCCGCCCCGCCGCGCTCAGCTTCGGCCCCAGCGTCAGGCGCCCGCGCATCGCCACTTCCAGTAAATCTCCGTCCCCGGCGGATTTGCCGGAGAGCGTGGTGGAGGCCGCGCCGATGGAGGCGCTGGGGGAGTTTC
>JANXUM010000030.1 GCA_025356215.1 Bryobacter sp.
GGCGACCGCAGCATGTCGATTGAGAATCGCTGCCTGAGGCGCGGGGAATGGAACACCTACGACGTAGTGGCGGTAGACGGAACCATCAAGCTCAACGTCAACGGTAGGGTCGTCAACGGGCTGAGTAGATCAACCCAGCGCAAAGGCTATCTATGCCTGGAGAGCGAAGGCGCCGAGATCCACTTCCGCAACATCCAGATCATGGAACTCCCGCCCAGTCCTGCTCAATAGCCCCTTAGCTCAGCACGGCGTGGAAGCGGAGCCGCACATAGTCCGCCGTCCAGGCACCGGATCGGTCGCAGAGCGAAGCCGCTAGCAGCTCCTCGGCGCGGGCAAGGACTCGCTTCTGCGCTTCCGCCGCCAAGTGACCTGCGAAAGGCCGTGCGAAGGTCGTCAGCCAACCCGCCATGCCAGCGGGAAGGGGTGTGGGGCGGGGAATCAACCGCGCGCTGACGACCTGAAAGCCGGCATTCTCCAGCACCGTGCTGAACTCCTCCGGCGTCGGGTAGTACCACGAGAACTTTGTGGGCGGCGCGCCTTCCAAGGCCAGTGAGGCGCGCACGGCGGTGACGATGGCGGCCACGTTGCCAAAGCCGCCGAATTCACCCACAAAGCGCCCGCCCGGCGACAGATGCTTAGCGACGCAAGCCACCACGGCGTCAATGTCGCGGGTCCAGTGAAGTACAGCGTTGGTGAAGACCGCGTCGAAGCTGCTGCCGAGATCGAATTGGTGCATGTCGGCGAGCTGGACGTTGAGGCCCAACTTGGCTGCGGCCGCCACCATCGATTCCGACGAGTCGATAGCGGTCACCTGAACGCCAAGTGCCGCCATGTTTGCCGTCAGCGCGCCATCGCCACAGCCGAGATCGAGAATCGTCTCGCCGGGCTGCGGTGCGAGCAGATCGACGACGGCGATTCCGAGATCGGAAACGAAGCGTGCGTTACAGGCGTAGCCTTGGGCGTCCCAGTCATTCGTGATCACAGCGGGCATAAATCAATTGTGGCGGAGACGGCGGCCCGAAAGCTACCGCTCCGCCACATCGACCTTGGTTTCCCAAGGGAAGGGGAAAGATTGATTCGATCATCCGCCACCGCCGTCTTGCGTGCGAAACAATTGTGACGAAGCGGTCTGTAGCCGTGCCCAAAGCCGTCGCAATTCACTTACTCCGGCGGTAGGGTGGAACTTGAGCATGACAAAGAGCAGTTGGAGTACGATCGGGCTGATCACGATCTTTTGGATCTTGATGGCGGCTGTATCTTCGTTTCAGACTTACTACTTCTTCTCGCAGATGCCGTCCAGTCCCCCGGCAAGCCAAGCGATTTTATTGGCGAGCATCTTCAGCCTGCTCTGGGCGCTGGCCACGCCGATCGTCCTTGTGCTGGCCCGCTGGTTTCCGATCGAGCGCCAGACTATTTGGACAAACCTGCCTTTGCACTTGTTGTTTAGCGTCGTCGTTGGAATCCTTCACCGCGCCACTTGGCTTGGCGTTCAATTTGCCCTTCCGTCGATCCGCTCCGGCGTTAAGCACCTAACCATGCAGCGGGCTTTGGGCGACGTGATCACCAGCCTTGACTATCAGGCGATGGTGTACTGGGTGCTGCTGGCGATCCATCAAGGCGCCCTTTACTACCGAAAGTATCAAGAAGGGAAATTGCAGGAATCGAAGCTCCAGACGCGGTTGCTGGAGGCCCAGTTGGCGGGCCTGCGAATGCAGTTACAGCCGCATTTCCTTTTCAATACGCTTCATACAATCAACTCGCTGATGTATGAAAACAAGGTCCGGGCCAGCGAGATGATCGTACGGCTGAGCGAATTCCTGCGCGTGTCTCTCGAGAATACCGGCGAGCAGCAGATCCCGCTGGAGCGTGAGTTGGACTTTATCGAGCGTTACCTGGAGATCGAACGCGCCCGCTTTGAAGAGCGCCTCAACATTGAGTACCGCATCGATGGCGCCGCGTTGAGGTACCTTGTCCCCAACCTTTTGTTGCAGCCGCTGGTGGAGAACGCAATCAAGCACGGCATCTCGCGCTTGTGCGGTGGAGGAACTTTGCGCATCAGTGCATTTTTGCGGAACGGAAATTTATTCATCTTCGTTGCTAACAGTGGGTCCTTTCTATCGTCTGTTCCGCTAAGGGGAGGCGATTCGGAATCGCGCCCCGCCCGGCAAGGCATTGGGTTGGCCAATACAAAGGCCAGGCTGAGCGCCCTGTACGGCGATCGGCAATCCTTCGAGTTACGCAATTGGCCCGAGGGAGGCGTGGAGGCGGCCGTAGTCATTCCGGCTCTCCTGGCGCCGGAGGATGACGGTTCCGGATGGCCGAGAGATCAAGGAGTAACTTCGCCTCATGAGAGTGCTTATAGCGGATGACGAGCGGTTAGCCCGGCAACGCCTGCTGAGCCTGCTCGAGAAAGAAGACGACGTGCAGGTGGTTGGGGAATGCAGCGACGGGGCCGCCGCGTCGGAGTTCTTGAAGTCGAAGCCGGTGGATGTCGCATTTCTCGATATCGAGATGCCGGGTCAGAGTGGGCTGGAGGCCCTCACCGCGAGCACCGGTTCTCCTCAACCCTTGATCGTGTTCATCACCGCATTTGAACAATACGCGGTGCGCGCTTTCGAGGCCAACGCCTTTGACTACCTATTGAAGCCTTATCGCGAAGAGCGGCTGCGCAACACGCTGACGCGCTTGCGTGGGCACCTGGCGCTGTTGAGCAAGAAGACCATTCCCAACAATTTGCGAGAGAACGCGAACGGAGACGTTGAACGCATTCCGATCAAGTCAAACGGCCGTATCCTGCTTCTCAAGACGGACGAGATCGACTGGATTGAGGCCGAGCACAACTACGTTCGCCTGCATACGCGCGGAGTGGCCCACTTGATCCGCGAAACGATGACCGCGCTGGAAGTAAAGCTCAACTCGCGGCGCTTCCGCCGCATCCACCGCTCGACCATCGTCAACGTCGAGCGGATCAAGGAAATTCAGCCGTGGTTCCGGGGCGACGCGATCGTCGTGCTGGACAACGGGCAGAAACTTACAGCCAGCCGTAACTTCAGAGATCAGTTACGCGAGTGGCTGGGTTAGTTACCCGCGCTGCTGGTTGCGGGTGCGCCCGTGGGTTTGAGATACTTCGCATACCAATCGAGATAGCGCTGCATGCGGTCGCGCTGAAAGCTCGGCTTGGCAATGCCATGATTCTCACCGGGGTAGATGATCAGTTGGGCTTCCGTGCCGACGTTGCGCAGAGCTTGATACATCTGCTCGCTGCCGAGTAGCGGCACGTTGAAGTCTTTGTCGCCGCCGAGGAACATCGTCGGCGTCTTGATGCGGTCCGCGTGCAGGAAAGGATAGGAGATCTTGATCCAAGGCTCCAAACCAGAGCGCCACGGCGGCCCAATTTCGTTGTCGTACTGGCGAATGTATTGATCGTGCCCGTAGAAAGCCAGCGGGAAGGCGACGCCCGCGCCGCTGGTGGCCACCTTGAAGCGTGTATCGGTGGCGATCAGGTAGTTGGTGAGAATGCCGCCATAGCTCCAGCCGCCCACGCCCATGCGGTCCGGGTCGGCCAAGCCCATCTTGACGACGTAATCGACACCAGCGTGGAGGTCGATCACTTCTTTGTTGCCCCAGTCTCCGGCGATGCTCACGGTGTACTGTTGCCCGCGCCCGCTGCTGCCGCGGTAGTTCACATTGAGGACCGCGTAGCCGGCGGCGGCGAACATCTGTTCCTCTAACTTGAACCCGTGCTGATCCTGCCCATTGGGCCCTCCGTGGATGCGCAGCAGGAACGGCACTTTGGTGCCAGCGACGTAATCGACCGGCTTGTAAAGTAGGCCGTGCGCCTCGTTACCGTCCTTACCGGTGAAGCTGACTTCCTCGGGAGTTACGAGTTTGATCCCCTTGAAGGCAGCCTCGTTGTGCGAGGTGAGTTTCTTCATGGTTGAGCCTTCCAGCGTGTACAGCTCAGTGGGAGCGGTGTCGGTACCCACCAAGGCGGCCACGCAAGCACCGGCGCGGTCGATGTTGTTCATCGCCAGTTTGCCACCAACGATGCGTTCCACCGCGCCGCCGTTGACGCTGACACGCGCCGGATAGACGCTCATGTCGTCGGCCACCAGGAACTCAAGCTGCTTGCCGTCGGCGGTAAACTCATGCGACGTGACGCCGCGATCCAGCGCCGCGCTGATGATCTTGGGCGTGCCGCCTTCGACAGGGATTAGCGCCAAGCGGTTCATGTTGTACTCGCCCATCTTGTGCTCGCTGCCCGTAAGGTAGGCGATGCTTTTGCCGTCCGGGCTCCACACGGGCTGGGTGTCGCTGCCGGGGAAGGTGGTTAGCTTGCGCGGCGTTGAGCCGGGCTTGGCCTCCACCAACCAGATATCGGAGTTTGGGACGCGATCGCCATCGGCGGAGCGATTGCCGGCATAGGCAATCCAGTTTCCGTCGGGGCTCCACGCAGGGGCGTTCTCATCGAAGTTTTCGGTCGTGACAATATCGAGCTTTTTGGTTTCGATGTCGAAAAGATAGAGGCGGCTGCGCTTGGCCCCTGAGATATAGCCCGCGCCATCGCGCTTGAAGGCGTAGCGATCGATGACGATCGGCTTCAGTTTCTCAGGGGTGCCGGGCTCTGGCTTTTTCTCGTCATTCTTGTCGTCCTCTTCCTCACGCACCACCAGCAGCAAGCGCTTGGAGTTGGGCGCCCACTCGTAGGCGCTTAGGCGTCCTTTGACGTCGGTAAGCTGCTGCGCTTCACCCCCGCGCCGGTCCATCGTCCACACCTGCGATCCCTTCGCTTTGCCGGGCCGCGCGGACAGGAACGAGAGCTGCTTGCCGTCCGGGCTCCAGCGAGGTGACGACTCGGAATCGGTGGAAGAGGTGACGCGAATGTTCTGCGCGCCGTCGACGCTGGCCATCCAGATGTCGGTGTCGCGCTTATCGCCCGCCACGTCCACCGTCGAGAGAGTGTAGGCAATCCATTTGCCTTCGGGAGAGCAGCGCGGGTCGCCCACGGCTTTGACCTTGTGCATGTCGTCGAGCGACAGCGGGCGCGACTGTCCAAAGGCCGCCAGGGCCATAAAAGGGATCCACAGAAAAGTACGCATCAATCGGAGTTTAGCGCTTTGTTATTCGTCGTGGGTCAGGCAGATCCACGAGTCGCCGGGGGCAAGATCGAACCACTCTTCGCGATGGTAAACGAAGCCGCAGCCGACCCAGACCTTGTGGGTGGCCGGGTTGATCGTGTTGTCGAAGAACTGTGAAAACTTTTGTCCAGGGCCCGAGTTGCCGTCCACCGATTGGATCTGAACGCCACCGCCGGCCTTGTGCCTAACGTCCACGACGATGCCA
>JANXUM010000037.1 GCA_025356215.1 Bryobacter sp.
TGCAGGATAGCTGGAAGATTCGCCGCAACCTCACTTTCAACTACGGCTTAAGCTGGGAATACACCTCGCCGATCACCGAAGTTGCCGATCGTCAGGTCAACATCAACACCTTCACTGGCGAACTGATCTACCCCGGAAAAACCGAGTACGGTCGCGCGCTGTACAAGAGCTACAAGAAGCAGTTCAATCCGAACATCGGCTTGGCTTATAGCTTGAATCAGAAGACGGTCATCCGCGCCGGCTACCGCCTCTCGAACTTCCTCGAAGGCACGGGTGCCAATCTGCGCCTGACGCTCAATCCTCCCTTCTTCACCGAGTCCAACGTCACCTATGACGCAAATGCTCCGGGCCGGATCACGACTGGCTTCACCGATGTGATCGCCCGCGGCGACCTCACCAGTGCCCGCGCCACTCCCACCTCGGCCCCCTTCTATCAGGGCCGCGCCTGGGACCTCAATCTGCGTCCGCAGATGACCAACCAGTTCAACTTCGCCATTGAGCGCCAGATCGACAGCTCCACCAACTTGAATGTTGCTTATGTCGGCCAGCGCGGCACCCACTTGGTAATCCCGCACGAAGGTAACAATCCGTTGCCCGGCGTCGGCGATCCCACCACCTGGGCTCCGATCAACGATCGCCGTCCGCTCTTCAAGCAGTTGCCCAACGTCGGTAACATCGCCTTGACCGAGTCCAGCGGCACCAGTTGGTATAACGCCCTCCAGGTTAGCGGCCGCCGCCGCCTGACGGCCGGCTTTGAAATGCTCTTCCAGTACACCTACTCCAAGACCAACACGGACGGCCTCGGTTACTACGGTTGCGGTGGCGTGAACGCCGAAGGCGCTTACTGGCAGGACGCCAACAATCGCCGCGGCAACTACGGCCCGGCTTGCTTCGATGTTCGTCATAACTTCACCACCGCTGGCGTCCTCAACGTGCCGTTCGGCAAGGGCAAGAAGTTCGGCGCCAGCTCCAACAAGGCTGTGGACATGATCCTCGGCGGTTGGAACGTCAACTACAACCTCGCCAAGCGCGGCGGTTTCCCGGTGACCGTTTTTGCGGCCACCCAGAACACCAACTCGCTCCGCAGCCCGCGCGGCAACGCTCGTGCCAACTACTACCAGGTTCAGGCTGAGCCTAGCGTCCGTACCGTGGATCGCTGGTTCGGCGACGTGACGTCCAGCAGCTTCTGCGCCGCTGGCGTCAACAACGGAACCTGCGCTTACGGCGTCCCCGCCCTCGGCCAATTCGGCAGCGCCGGTGTCGGCACCGAACGCGCTCCTGGCTACTTCAACCTCGATACATCGATCGGTAAGCGCTTTAACGTTACCGAGCGTCAGTACCTCGAGTTCCGCGCCGAGCTCTTCAACGTCCTCAACTACGTCAGTTGGGGCGCTCCTGGTCGCGATATCACCTCGCCTGCGTCTTATGGCCAAATCACTGGCCAGATCGGCGCGCCGCGCAACATTCAGTTCGGTATGAAGTACTTCTTCTAAACCGCGCTCAAAGCAACACGCAAAGAGGCCGCCCGCAAGGGCGGCTTCTTTGCGTTTAGGCCCCGATCAGCCCGCGTCCCCTGAGATGTCCCCTGAGCGTCTCTTCGCCGTGAAACTGCTCCGCGTCGATCCCAAACGCCCGCGCCCCCTCCACGTACGCCATTACGTCGTCGGTGAAAAAACACTCCCCCGGCTCGCACTGCGCGTTGGCCACGGCCGCCTCATAGATCTTCGGGCTGGGCTTCATCGCGCCCACTTCGTAGGACAGGGTGTAGGCGTCAAAGTGCCGCAGCACCGGATACCGCTCGCTGAGCCAGCCAAAGTGCAGATCGTTAGTATTGGACAGCAACACCAACCGGAATCGCTTCTTCAAATCGAGCACTAGCTCCTCGCTCGTCAGCCCCTCTGGCAGGAAGATCGAGTTCCAGATCTCTCGAAACTCCCCCGGCGTCGCCTTCAGCCCCAGTAACTTCGAGAAGCGGTCGTGAAACTCCGCCGTCTCAAACTCGCCCGACTCAAACGCCCCATACAGCCCACTGTCCCGGATCCGCACGGCGACTTCCTCTGGAGCCAGCCCGCTATTGGCGCTCAACGCCGCATACCCCCGGTCAATCTCGAACGGCACCAGCACGTTCCCCAAATCGAACAAAATCGAACGAATCATGCTCCCGTCAACTCCTTGGTTAATTTGAAGAAGCCTTCCTTGGTGGGCGTATCGATGCCCCAACTCACCGGCGGGCATTGATAACCGTCGCGATAGTTGCTCTTGCCGGGGTCAAAGAATCCCCAGGATGCATACTCTTCAATCGCCGCGATCATGTTGTTTTCGGGCTTGTCAAATTCAAAGTGGTCGTCCTCGTTGAACACGATGGGCATGGGGCGATAGCCCTGCACCCGCCGCGTCTCCCGCACCATCTCCCCAATCCGGGCCGGCTCTTTGACGCCGTTCCCATGCAGCAGCAAG
>JANXUM010000040.1 GCA_025356215.1 Bryobacter sp.
GGTCGGCTCCCGCCTCTCCGGCATCCCCGGCGCGTCCCAGTCGTTCGTCGGCGGCTTCATCGTCTACAACGACGGCCAAAAGCAGAGCCTCCTCGGCGTCGATCCCTGGGCCCTCGCCGAACACGGCGCGGTCAGCGAACACGTCGCCATTCAAATGGCCAGCGGCGCAAAAGAAAAAGCCAACGCCCACTGGGCTCTCAGTCTCACAGGCTTCGCCGGGCCCGATGGCGGCACCGAGGACAACCCCGTCGGCACCGTCTTCATCGGCCTCGCCAGGCCCGACGGCACCGCCGCCGCGCACCGCTTCCGTTACCCCGGTGGAGACCGCGACCGCATCCGCCACTTCGCCGTTCAGTCCGCCCTTAACCTATTGCGCCTCGCCCTCAACTAACCTAGTATCAGATGGTCAAACCGCAGAGAAACGTATTGGGGCAATTGTTGACGCCCTGCTCCACCAACCCCATGACGGGCTTTTATCGCACGGGCTGCTGCGAGACGGGCGACGACGACACCGGTCGCCACATTGTCTGCGTCCTGCTGACCGAAGAATTCCTCGCGTTCTCCAAAGCCGCTGGCAACGACCTCTCAACGCCGCGCCCCGATTGGGGCTTCCCCGGCCTCAAAGGCGGAGACCAATGGTGCCTCTGCGCCCTGCGCTGGAAAGAAGCGCTCCAGGCCGGCTGCGCCCCCCAAGTCATCTTGGAGTCAACCCACCACAACGTCCTTCAATACGTCTCGATGGAAGACCTCCACGCTCACGCACTGCACACCCCCGGGCCCGTCAACTAGCGATCAGCCCAAGCCCACCCGCAGTCTCTAGCTCCACTCAAACGCCACAAACCGCACCTGCTGCGCGCGCTCCAACTGCAGCACAACCGCGTCGCCCGGCTTCAGCTTGTCCAGCGCGTCGCGCAGGCTCTCCACCGTTGTCGTGATCATTCCGTTCACTCCGTAAATCACATCGCCCACTGCGATGTCGATGTCTTGCTTCAACCCCTCCGCACTCCGCGCCGCCACCACCAACCCATATTCGTGCCTAAAATTCCCCAGCGTCCCGACGTTGTCTTTGGTCAATGCAATCAGCAGCGCGCTCAGCCGCGTAACCAAATTGTTCTCCATCGTCACCATGCCCGACATCTTGTCGTGTTCCGCCTCTTCTTCCGTCACCGTCACCGCCACAGGAACCGTCGTCTTACCCCGCAGCACAGTCATCTTCATCACGTCGCCCTTGCGCTTACGGTAAATCTCCATCGTGACTTGCCGCAGCGTTCTCACCTTCACGCCGTCCATCGTCAGGATCAAATCTCCGCTTTGCAATCCCCCCTTGTCCGCCGGACCCTCCGGTTCGACATCGCTCAAAATCACGCCGCTCGTCGTCTCCAGCGCCAGCCCTTTGGCCAGCAGCGGCGTCAGGTTCTGCGCCGCGATCCCGATCATCCCCCGCCGCACACCCCCATAAGCCCGAATCTGCCGGTACGCTTGCCTCACAACATTCGACGGGATCGCAAACCCAATCCCCTCGCTCCCCCCGCTCTGCGTCAGGATGAACGAATTGATCCCCACCAACTGCCCCGCCGCGTTCACCAGCGCCCCGCCGCTATTGCCGGGGTTAATCGCCGCGTCCGTCTGAATGTAGGAGATCGGATTCTCCTCGCCAACGGTTCTACCCGGCGAACTCACCACTCCCATCGAAACGGAATTGTCCAGCCCCAGAGGGCTTCCAAACGCGAGGACGATGTCCCCTTGCTCCAGTAAGTCGCTCCGCCCAAATACCAGGTGCGGATAATTCTTCCCCTCTACTTTCAGCACAGCCAAGTCGCTCTCCCGATCGATCCCGACAATCTTCGCATCCATCGCCTGCACCTCCGGCCCCATCCCACGTGGAGCCACTTTGATACTGTAGGCGCTCGATACAACGTGCGCGTTCGTAACGATGTACCCTGCTCCGTCGACAAAAACGCCGCTCCCGCTCCCCCGCTGCCGCCGCAACAACCCTGTTCCCTTGGTCCCTTCCTCCTCGCCGGTCGAATACTTAGCCACAACGATCTCTACGACGCAGGGCGACACCTTTCGCGACAACGCCCGCATACTCTGGCTAAAGGTCATCAGGTCCGAAGCCGGCGGAGGCGTCTGGCCACCAACTAAAGCGGTCGTCAAAGCGATCAGGGCGAAGCTACGCATGCCTTCCATTGTCTCGCTAACTCAAACCGGTTCCGCTCCGCCATCGATTTCTAACCGCGCGAATTCCTACTTGACAGCCCCCACCCCTCCCTGACAAGCTAATGAATCTACGGGCAGATCCTATGGCCGCCTCATTTCAACAGGAAACGATGGAAAAGTCTCTCGACTCCACTCTCGACAGCGTAGACTTCGCCGACCAAGCTGCGATCGAATTCGCCCGTAAAGTCGGCTTCGACGAAGACGATCAAAACTCCATTTCCATGGCCGTCCGCGAATGTATGGTCAACGCCGTCGCCCACGGTAACCAATACAACGCGCGGAAAAAAGTCTATCTCAAAATTGAAGCCATGCCCAATAGCCTTTCCATCTTGATCGGTGACGAAGGCAATGGTTTCGATGAAAACTCCGTACCCGACCCCCTCGCCCAGGAGAATCTCCTCCGCCAGTCCGGTCGTGGTCTGTTGTTGATGCGTGCCTTCATGGACGAGTGTGAACACTCCGCTCGAACTCCAAGTGGTACTCTGGTCCGGCTAGTAAAACGTCTGCAAGAATCTTAATTTTTTGGCTTTCCGAAGGAGGAATTGACTGTGAGCGTAACAATGACCACCCGTCAGGTTGGCGATGTGACTGTAATCGATGCGTCCGGCCGCATCACGCTGGGTGAAGGATCCAGCGCGTTCCGGGACACCATCAAGGACCTTGTAACCAAGGGCGACAAAAAGATCCTGCTGAACCTGGGAGAAGTCAGCTACATCGACAGCTCCGGCATCGGCGAACTCGTAAGTGGCTTCACCACCGTTTCCAACAGCGGCGGCAATCTCAAGCTGTTGAGCCTCACCAAGCGTGTGCAGGATCTTCTCCAGATCACCAAGCTCTACACCGTTTTTGAGGTATTCGACGAAGAGGCTGCCGGCTTGGCCAGCTTTAACTAACAAACTCGCCGATTTCCTCTAAGGCGTTGGCGAAATCGCGATATCCACCATGTCGTGGAAACTCGAACTTGTTTCGATTGCCAGCGGCACTGCCGATCCGATCGGCGCTGCCGCTGGAATCTGAACGTTGATCTGATACAACCCCGCAAACCCCGGTGCCGCCCCCGCAAACGTCACTGTCGCTTTAATCCCTCCGATGTACACATTCACCAAGTCCGTCACCCGGTTCAGTACCGTCGTCGACGCAGCAAATCCATCGGCGAACGGGATCTCCAGCGCTCCCAACCCAGTCAAGTAAACCAGTACTGTGTCCCCTCGTCTCGCCGGATTGCTTGCCGTCAACAGACTGAAATCCGCTTTCAAAATTGCCCCCGCTCCAATCCCGTTCTGCGTGTTTGTATAGATGCCCGGAGAGCTCCGGCTCACCGGCAGCGTCACCCGATTCGATTCCAGATTTCCCACCTTCACCACCACTTCCGCCGTCGTTCCTGACGTCGCAAACGGCACCAGGGCACTGATCTGTCCCGAACTTACAAAATACAAAGGAGCCGGCCGCCCCTGTACGGTAACCGTCACTCCTCCAAGTGCGGTTGGAAAGGGTGCCGACGACACAGCCGCCGTCGTCGGGCCTAGCCCGGTCCCAAATAACGCCATAAACTGCCCCGGCGCAATTGGGTTTCCCGTCGGCGCAAAGCTCGCCCCGTTCAACACTCCCGCCGGATTCAAAAATACTCCCGTCCCGCTCAAATCTCTCGCCTTGACCCCAATGATCACCTCGTAGTTGTCCGATTCGACAAACGACGTCCCACAGGACAAGAAAATGTTGTTGTTTACTCCCATCGCAAACCGGTTCGACAGCATCGATCCCGTTCCGTCCGGGTTCAGTGTGTAATCGTTGATCGCCGTCGAATCCACGTTGCCTTCAGGTTGCCGCACCCGGCGGCTCCATACCGCCTTGCCATTGCCAAGCGCGTTCACCGCGCCCGCGAAACTCGATGGCCGCGATTGGTTCACTCGTAAGCCCCCGCCGTAATAAAGTCCCGTAAAGTTCTTCGCCGCTGCCGTGGCTCCCGGCAACGTGCGCATGGCGAAAATCAAATCGTGCGCTCCCTGCGATACCGACCCGCCAATTAGATAGTCTCCGTTGGGCGAGATGTAGATCTGTTTGTCTCCCAGCAACAACTGGTTCGCCGTCGAAAACGGCGCGGTTACGGGAAACACCAGCAGTCCCGAACTATCGTTGGCAATGCTGTAGCTGCTTCCCGCGATCGATTGCTGCATCACCCGCTTCCCGTTTTGTACCGTTTGTCCGCTCGCCGCCACCGCTCCTAAGCTCCCCTGCCCAGCCGAAGTGAACTGAAGAAAACTATTCTTGACGTTAAAGAAGATTCCGTTTGGAAACTCAATCGAAGTCCCCGCGTAGTTCCCCGTCAACGTCGCGTTCGACGTCGGCGAGCTCGACAGCGGCACCGCCACCAGCAGGTCAAACAGGTTGCCCGCCGAATCTGTCGTGCTCCCCACCAACAGCCCCGCCCCCAGCCTCAGGTTGAGCGTCGAATTCGTGTCCAGCGGGTTCAACATCGTTACAAATCCGTTCGGGGCCACACTATACGTTCCTCCGCCTGTCGCCGCGTTCGGCGCGCTATTCCCCAGATTCCGCGTGCCCTTGAACGAAACGTTGCCCCGCCCGTCAAAGCTCAGCACACCCACCAAGCTCCTCGTTTCGATCGGTTGCCCAGCCGGGTTCGTCGATACCAGCACCTGCCGGAATCCGTACAAGCCGGACAAAAAATTGTTGTCCAAAACCTGCCCGTGCAATTGACTTGCAATAAGCAACGTGGCCAAATAGAATAAGCGGCGACCATTTTGGTCCGCGTTCAGGATATACTCGAAACAGTTTGCCAAGTGAGTTCCCTCGTTCAATCTCTAGCCCAGCTCCGCGTAGGCCATAAGGCGTTCATCGACCACTTTGCACTTCCAGAGGAGATCAGTCTCCGCCTGATGCAAATGGGCATGATCCCGGGCTGCGAAATCGAAGCCGCGCATGTCGCACCCGCTGGCGATCCCACCGTGTACCGCGTCGATGGTACCGAAATCGCTTTGCGCCGCGAAACCTGCCTCGGAATCTTCCTCGAAAATGAGCATTCGTAATGGATCAGTGCCACACCAATGCCGGTGCAACCTTACCGCCCATTGTAAACCCTTCCGTCCACAAGCTAGTTGCGCTCATCGGCCCTCCAAATACTGGAAAGTCTACTCTTTTTAATCAGTTAACCGGCCTCCGCCAACGCGTGGCCAACTACCCCGGTGTCACTGTCGAGCGCCACATCGGTACCGCCCGCCTCGACCTCATACGCCAGGTCACCCTCATCGACCTCCCCGGCGTCTACTCACTTGACCCGCGCTCCGAGGACGAACAAGTCACCTTCGACGTCCTCCACGGTGCGATGCCCGACCTCCCCAAACCCGACGCCATCCTCCTCATTCTCGATTCCACCAGTCTCCCGCGCCAGCTCATGCTCGCCGCCCCCGTCCTCAGCCTCGGCATCCCCACCCTCGTCCTGCTAAACATGTCCGACGATCTCTTCCGCCGCGGCGGCGCCGTCGATGTTGACCTTCTCACCGAAAAGCTCGGCACCCCCGCCGTGCTGATCAGCGCCGTCACCGGCGAAGGCGTCGACAAAGTTCGCAGCTTCCTCGCTAAAACAATCCCGCCCCCCGCCCGCATCGAACTGCCGGTTCTGAATAACCTCCCCAGTTGCCGCCGCTGGAGCGGCGACGTCGCCGCAAACTCCGGCTACAGCAAACCCGCCCCGCCCGAATGGACCTACCGGCTCGACCGCCTCTTCCTCCATCGCCTCTGGGGCCCCCTCACCTTCCTCATCGTCGTCTTGGCTGTTTTCCAAAGCATCTTCACCGTCGCCAAGCCGCTGATGGATCTTGTCCAACGCGCCATCCAATCCAGCGGCGCCGCCATCGAGGCCCTCCTTCCCGCCTCCTGGTTCCGCGCCCTTCTCGTCGACGGCGTCTGGAGCGGCGTCGGTAGCGTCGTCGTATTCCTGCCCCAAATCTTGATCCTCTTCGCCTTCATCGCGATTCTTGAAGATTCAGGCTACCTTGCCCGCGCCGCTGTGATCGCCGATCGCACCATGGCCAAGGTCGGCCTCCAGGGTAAAAGTTTCATCCCCCTGCTCAGTGGCTACGCCTGCGCCATCCCCGCCATTCTTTCCACCCGCACCATCGAGAACAAACGCGACCGCATCGCCACCATCCTTGTCACTCCGCTCATGACCTGCTCGGCACGCTTGCCCGTATACGCGATGCTCATCGCTGCCTTCATTCCCGACAAACCCCTCATCGGCCAGTTCTTTGGCCTTCGCGCCGGCGTCATGCTCGGCCTCTACGTCCTCGCCTTCGCCGCCGCCACTCTCACCGCTTGGCTTCTAAAAAGCACGATCTTCCGCTCGGAGACAACTCCTTTTTGGATTGAGCTCCCTCCCTATCGAATCCCCCGAATTTCGAGCATTCTCTACCGCCTCCTTGACCGCGCTCAAGTTTTCCTCAAGCGTGCCTCCACCGTAATTCTCGCCACTAGTGTCATTTTGTGGACACTCGCCCACCTTACCACCACCGGTGGAGTAGACAGCCCCATCGAGCAAAGCTACGCCGGTCAGCTCGGCAAATTCATCGAGCCCGCCATCCAGCCCCTCGGCTTCAACTGGAAGATCGGCGTCGGTCTCATCAGCTCTCTCGCCGCTCGCGAGGTGATCGTGAGCACTCTGGGTACGATTTACGGAATTCAAGGCAAAGACGACAGCACCGGCCTCCAGGAAGCCCTAAAGAAAGATCTCGACCTTCCCTCTGCCGTCGCCCTCCTCGTATTCTTCGCCTTCGCCCTCCAATGCATGTCCACTTTAGCCGTCGTCCGTCGCGAAACCGGCTCTTGGAAGTGGCCACTGTTGCAATTCCTCTACATGGGTGTGTTGGCATATGTCTGTGCCTTCGCAACTCACTTCATTCTCATCCGCGTTTGAGGGTATAGTTCCCAACTAGGACGCCCGCATATGGGGTCCTAGTACTAAACCCTACCTTAGACTATGGCTAAGGTCTTTCCCTAGGGCGGAAACTCAGGTAGAACAAAGGAGACACCTTTTTTATGAAGCGCATTCTACTTCTCTCTACCCTTCTGGCCGGCGGTCTTTTCGCGACCCCCTTGGTCTACAACAACAACGCCTGGTACAACGGCACGGATCCTTATCTTCTCGGGCTCAAAGAGAATTTTATGATCCAGAGCTTGAGCGTCGACACTGCCAAGGGCGGTACGGCGGGCAACTTCGAAGCGGTGCTCAAGTACAACTTCGGCAACAATGTGCTGGCCGCTTACTCGCTCCCCAGCCCCTACAGCAACATCACCATCTCGGCCTCTGATCTCTTCTTCGTCCAAAACGGCGTCGTCGCTTACGGCATTCCGCTCATCACCCACGGTGGACCTAACGCCATCAACGGCCAGAATATCGGCACCAACACCGTCGATGCGGGCGATCTCTTCAAGATCGGCAGCGGCATCACCGCCCTGACCGCCAGCGCTCTGCAACCCTCCGTCAATCCGCTGCCCGCGAACGTCTATGCCCCCAATCGCTTCGTTTGGCTCTCCAATACCAGCGCTACCAACGTTGGAATCGTCGCTGGCACCTCTGGCGTTGCTTACCGCGGTTCTGACTGCACGGCTGCTTCCTGCGTAACGCCGGAATTCACCGTCACCATCAACATCAACTCCGCCAACACCGGCGCTTGGGCAAACTTCCTCGCCGGTATTAACAACGGTTCGATCACGCCCTACTTCACCGGTTCCACCTGCGGCAACGACCTCCTCACGGGCGTCCCCGAGCCGTCCACCTACGCTTTGATCTCCGGTGGTCTTCTGCTGATGGGGCTTCGCCTCCGCCGCAAGAAGTAAAACGGAAAAAAGTAGATCGGTAGAATCACTCCAAAGTTGTAAAATTAAGTCAGGGCCGCCCGGCATGTCCGCGTGGCCCTGACATTTTTATATATGCATAACGTCGTCATTCTCGGTTCCGGCTGCGCGGGCAATACCGCAGCGATCTACGCCGCTCGGGCCAGCCTCAAGCCCCTCGTGCTCATGGGACGTGAGCCCGGCGGCCAACTCTCCATCACCTCCGAGGTTGAGAACTTCCCCGGCTTCCCCGAAGGCGTCATGGGCCCCCAACTCGTTGAGAACATGAAGCTCCAAGCCGAGCGCTTCGGTGCTGAATTTCGCCACGGCACCGTAGTCGAGGCCGACCTCTCCAAGCGCCCCTTCCGTCTCAACGTCGACGGCGATTGGATCGAGACCGCCACCCTCGTCGTCGCCACCGGGGCGAGCGCCCGCTGGCTCGGCATCCCCGGCGAGCAAAAGCTCATCGGCAAAGGCGTCAGCTCCTGCGCCACCTGCGACGGCTTCTTCTACCGCGGCCTCAAGATCATGGTCGTCGGCGGCGGAGACAGCGCCCTTGAAGAGGCCAACTTCCTCACTCGCTTCTCAAACGTCATGCTCGTCCACCGCCGCGAAGAATTCCGCGCCTCCAAGATCATGATCGATCGCGCCAAGGCCAACCCCAAAATCGAGTTCGTTCTCAACACCGTGGTCGAGGAGGTTCTCGCCAACGAGACCGGCGTCGTCGCCTCGGCCCGCCTGCGCAACATCGTCACCGGCGAAATCAAAGACCAGGAAGTCGACGGATTCTTTGTCGCCATCGGCCACATCCCCAATACCAAGCCCTTCGTCGGCCAACTGACTCTCGATGAAGACGGCTACATCGTCAGCCAAGGCGGTGCCCGCACCAACATCACCGGCGTCTTCCACGCCGGCGACGTCCAGGACCGCACCTACCGCCAGGCCATCACCGCCTCCGGTGCCGGCTGCATGGCCGCCATCGAAGTCGAACGCTTCCTCGAAGCCGAAGGCCACTAGCCCATGACTCTCGCCGGCAAAACCGCCATCGTTACCGGCGGCGCCTCCGGCCTCGGCGAGGCCTGCGTCCGTGCCCTCGCCGCCGCCAAGTGCACCGTTATCATCGCCGACCTCCACGAAGCCAAAGGAGAGGCCCTGGCGCACGAACTCGGGGCTCTCACGCAGTTCTGCCGCACCGATGTTTGCGATGAGGCCGACGTCATGGCCGCGCTCGACGAAGTCGGCCGCCTTGACATCGCCATCCACTGCGCTGGCATCGCCACTGCCGAGCGCGCCTTGGGCAAAGACGGCCCTCTACCGCTGGATCGCTTCGAGCGCGTCCTCCGCGTCAACGTCATCGGCACCTTTAACGTCAACCGCCTCGCCGCCGCTCTTATGTCCAAGAACGACACTGGCCCTGACGGCGAGCGCGGCGTCATCGTCAATACAAGTTCCGTGGCAGCCTACGATGGCCAGGTCGGCCAAGCTGCTTACGCCGCCTCCAAAGGCGCCGTCGCGTCTATGACGCTTCCCCTCGCCCGCGAATTCGCCCGCTTTGGAATCCGTGTATTGTCGATTGCCCCCGGCCTCTTCGCCACGCCCCTGCTCGCCGGTCTTCCCGATGAGGCAATGAAGCAACTGGCCGCCACAATCCCCTTCCCATCCCGCCTGGGAGACCCGGCCGAGTTTGCCGCCCTCGCCCTCCACATGATTCAGAACCGTATGCTGAATGGCGAAGTCGTCCGCCTCGATGGCGCTCTACGAATGGCGCCGCGCTAGCACGATCCGCGACGGATACAGCGTCTGCGTCACCGTGTGTTCGCGCACGTTCTCAAACCCGCAAGCCTCAAGCAATTCCAACCCGCGCCGATCCATCTGCTGTCCCCAGAACGCCGGCACCAACTTCGACGCCACACGGTAGGCCCGATTGAAATACTCCCGGTTCTGCCCGATCATGATCAGCGTGAACGTGCCCCCGGGCTTCAACACTCGCCGCACTTCGTTCAGCGTCCTCACAATGTCGTTCGAAGCGAGCAATTCCAGCAGGTAGCAGCACATCACGCTGTCAAAGGTCTGGTCGCGAAACGGCATCGCCCGCGCGTCCGACGCCTCGATCGTGCAATCCACACTCGGGTGCTCGCGCTGAATCCGCCGCAGCGTCACCGCCGCCATCTCGGGCGAAATGTCCACACCCACGTTCAGCCCCTTCGCGTTCCGCTTGGCGATGTGCGAGAACATCTCGCCCGATCCCACGGCCACTTCCAACACTTTCGTGCCGTCCTGGATATTCGCAAAGTCAAGCGCGATCCGGTGCGCCTTGGCGTGAAACAGATAGCTCGAAACCGGATAAACTCCAGCCACAAGTCCGTAGATCCGCCGTGTCCGGTTGGCGATTGTGACGGGAATCCGCTCGGTACGCCAGTTCTCGAGTATGCCTTCGAGGTTTGTCAATTCACTGTTAGTGTATGCCACTCGCAGCCGTCTTGCTAGCCGGGATCTCAATTTCCGTTCGCGTTCCTTGTCCCAGCCTGCTGTCAACCGACATCCGGTACCCATCCCCAAACAGCACTTCCAATCGCCCCTTGACGTTCATCACCCCAATTCCCCCGGAGCTCCCGAACAGCGTCTCCATCTTTTCTTCCGGAATCCCCTCCCCGTCGTCCTCTACCGTTAACAGCAGGCGATCGCCGCTCACCGCCGCCCGCAGCCAAATACTTCCCCCGTCCAGCTTCCCCGCCAGACCATGCTTAATTGAATTTTCGATCAGCGGCTGCAAAATCATCGATGGCACCATCACATCCAGCGTCTCCGCCGAGACGTCGCGCACAAACTTCAGCTTCTCGCCAAACCGTACCAGTTCGATCGAAAAATAATCGTCGATAAACGCCAACTCGTCCCTCAGAGGAATAAAGTTGTCGGTGTTTTTCATCGCCCGGCGCAACACGTTCGAAAGCTTGTAAATCATCGCCCGCGCCCGGTCCGGGTCCACCCGAATCAAACTCGAAACGCTATTCAGCGTATTGAACAGAAAGTGCGGGTTGATCTGGCTCGTCAGCGCGGCCAACCTCGCCTCGGCAATCAAACGCTGTTGCCGCGACAGCATGCTCTCCATTCGCGTGGTGTTCCAGATCTTGATCGGCAGCAGAGTGCAAAAAATCGATGTCGCGCACAGCGCCCCCACCCAAAAATACAAAGGCTCGTCCGTCAGATGCACCGGGCTGAAGATGGTCTTCCCGTTAAACATAAACTGCCCCGTCAGCCGCAACATCTCCGCCGTGATCACCCCCACGGTAATCAGCGTCCGGTAGGCCAGTAGCGGCAGCAGTGCCCGCTTCCCCACCACGCGCCACGACCCCAGCAAATCGAAAACCGGCGAGTAACGCCAAATCTCCTCCGTCGACGGAGCAAAATCCCTCACCAGCCCCCCAAGCACCCCGATCCCGGCGTACATCGGCATTGCCAGCAATTCGTTGGCAAACATCCCCGGTAAGCTCATCAAAATGCCGCTCACCATGCCCGTCACATACCCCCCCAGCAGCCCCGCCAAATAAGCGCCCGCCAAGGTCAAGTCTGCGGCCTGATAACTCCCTGTCGCCACCCGCGCCGCCGCCCCCGCCCCAAAGATGCTCCCAAACGCCAGCGCCATCTCCAGTCGCTGCGTCAGCGACCGCTCTTCTCTCAACAGCATCCGTTGGAACGCGGGTATGCGCGACAACACCGACGCCAGTGCCGCCGCCACCCCGAGATTGAAAAGAAGCAGGACAAACGCCGGTTCGACCATAATGAAGAGGTCCCCCCATTATGAATCTTGTTCACGCCGCCGACGCGGACTTCCCAACCGAGTTTGGCCACTTCCGCATCCACGCCTTCGAATGGGGTACCGGCGCGCAACGCGAAGAGGCCGTGGCCGTCACCCTCGGCAATCTCGGCTCCACCCCGGCGCCCATCCTGCGCATTCATTCCCAATGCCTCACCGGCGACGTTTTCCATAGCCTCCGCTGCGATTGCCGCCAGCAATTGGAGATGGCCCTCAAAGCCATTGGCGAAGAGGGCCGCGGTCTCATCGTTTACGAAATGAAAGAAGGGCGGGGAATCGGCATCATCAACAAACTGCGCGCCTACCAACTACAAGACGGGGGTGCCGACACGGTCGAAGCGAACCAAGCTCTGGGCCTCGAAGTCGACTCTCGCGATTACCGTCTGCCCGCCGCCGTCTGCCGCCACTTCAACATCACCGCCGTTCGCCTGATGTCCAACAACCCAGACAAAATCGCCGCCCTTGAAGGCGCGGGGGTCACCGTCGAGCGCATGCCCACCATCGCCCCCCAAAGCGAACATTCGCGCGAATATCTCGAGGTCAAACGCGACAAGCTCGGCCACTTATTTGATCGCTAGCC
>JANXUM010000062.1 GCA_025356215.1 Bryobacter sp.
TTGTGAAAGGTCTCGTCGGCGCGTTCGGCCAGATAGACGCTACCCATGCCGCCGCTACCGATCTTGCGGATCAGCCGGTAGACGCCAATCCGCTGCCCGGCCTCCGGTTCGGAGCGCTCGAGAAAGAGTTGAGCAGCCGCCAGTGGCTCGTCGAGCGCGTCGGACTGACTATCGGCGGCCAGCAGAGCCTCCACTTCGGCCCGGAGTGCAGTGTCCGCGCCACTGAGCTCCATCACGTATCTGGCCTTCTGGTCCGCCGGTAGCATTCTGGCGCCGTGGAAAATCGCCTCGATCTGGTGCCATCGCTCGTCGCTCAACATTTTCTACTTACTCATGCTCGCGAGATTGGCCATAAGACGAATGGCCCCAGGCACGGCGGCCGGGAGTTGACGGTACCATGCCAGGGCACAATAGACATACTTGCCTTTGCCATAGCGCGCGCTCAGCCATACGCCGCGCTGCGGCGCTTGTCCCTGGTCATGGGTCTCGATCATCTGAAGCCACTCCGGCCCCCAGGTGGAAAAGAATTTCGAGCCGCGCTGCTCGACCCATCCGTCAAAATCGGCGGCCGTAATCACGTTGGGCTGCCGGAAAACGGGATCGCCAGGAGCGAGGATTGTGACCGGTGCGTCCTCCTCGCTTGTCTCCTCGGCCCCACGCCCTTGCGTGTAGGCGAAAGGCGCGTAGCCGTTGTCGTACTCCTGCGTTTGATATTGAACTATCAGGTTGCCGCCACTTTTCACGTAATCGAGGAGTCGGGCGTTGTACTTGATCACGTCCGGACGCGTGGCGTAGGCCCGGACGCCCAGCCAGATCGAAGCATACCGGGAAAGATCAGCCTCGGCAAGCGCCTGCTCGCCGAGCATCTCCACCTCGAGCCCCAATTGACGCAGCCCCATCGGCACCTCATCTCCGCTCCCCATCACATAGCCCAGACGCGCGCCCGGCAGCACTTTCACATCCACCGCCCGAAGAAGATGTTTCGCTGGCCGGCTCAAATAGATCGTGCCGAAGCCCGGCTGGGTAATCGCGGCGAAACTGGTGTTGAAGGTTTGGCCGCCAACCCGGGCTTCGGCGTCGAGATAGGTCTCGGGTGCCTTGGGAACGGGAATGCTAAACCGAAGCCGGGCCTCCTCGCCGGGCTTGACCAAGTCAAAGCGTTGAACAGCCGCGCCGGTCACGTGGATTGAGCCCTGCTGTCGCGATCCTGTCAAGTTCTTAACGGTTACGCCGACTTCGTAGTTGGGCCACCTCAGGGGGACGAAGCCGTTAGCCGAATCGAAGCTGATGCCGATGGCCGGTCCCGTAACTACTGTGAGATCCTGGACGAGCTTGATTGTGGCACCCCGATACTCGACGCTCGCCGTCGCCGCAATGCGCGAATTGGGCGGTGCTCCGGGTTTTACCCGCAGGGTGCGGTCGCCGTCGGCATCCACCGGCCTAAGCTCCACCGGCCCTTCGGCACCGTAGGCAATTGCCCCTATCTCGGCTCCCTCGCTTTGCCCGAGTCGAAGGCGCAGCTTGCCGCTGGCACCTGGCTGCACGACCGGACCACCGCTAAAGGAGGCTTCCAATTCGAGGCCCAGTGCCTGCGCCAGCGCCATGTCGATCTGCGCACGGCGCGCGGGCAGACGCTGCCAGGCGAGTGCCAGCCCCGGGGCAGAAGCCTGCGGCCGATTCGCGTCGAAAGCTCGAAGTAACTCGGCCAAGCTTTCGTCCTCTGATCGAGCTGGCAGGCGATCGAAGATGCTGGCTTCTGTAGCCGCCGTGCCGACTCGCGACGCCTCCAACTTGAGGTAAGACCACACCGGACCCGTCGGCGCTGGCCGCGCGCTCATGCCCTGCGACCGGTGCATCCTGTAACCCTCGCGCCCGAACTGCGCGTAGCTCCGGCCAAGCCTGGGGTCTTGTTGGCCCGTGTCGATCTTGAGAGTCCCCGGGTCGCCCTCCCGCCAATTGCTCGTGTACAACTTACTTACGCCGGGGGAATCGCGGAACGCAATGCGGGCCATGCGACCCGCCGTCTGATGATGGCCATGCCCATCGCGCGGACTCTCATTGAAGCGGCTGATGATCACCTGCGGATCCACCTCGCGGGTGATCCGCAGGACGTCGGCCAGGATCTCCGCTTCACTCCAATGCCGCAAAGTCTCGGCCATGGTCTTTGAAAAGCCCTTGTCGACGGCGCGCGTGTATCGCACTTGAACGCCATAGTGCTGTGCCGCCTTTCGCATCTCGAGCGTGCGCAGGGCGCCCAAGGCCTCGAAGAAGTCCCCACTCACCACATTGGCACCGCCTTCGCCATGGGTGAGGATGAGCATTGTGACGTCGGCACCCAAGCCACGGCTGAGATAGGTGAGTAGGGCGGGATCTTCGTCGTCAGGATGGGCGGTGACATAGAGAACCCGCATGTTCCGGTTCAACCGCGTCAGGCTTTGCCAAAGGCCGGCGGCGCCACGGTCTTCCGGCAATGGCTGTGCCCCGCAGGTCATCCCCAACATCGCGATCATCGCCAAAATGGTCCTCATGATCTGCCATGTTACCGTTGAATCAAGTTCATGCACATCCCGGACGGAATCTTATCCGCCCCCATCCTGGCTGGCTTTGGCGTGGCCAGCGCGGCGGGCGTCGCCTACTCCGCCAAGCGCGCCGAAGCTTCCACTGGTGCCAACCGCATCCCTCTTCTCGGTGTGCTGGGAGCCTTCGTTTTTGCAGCCCAGATGGTCAACTTCCCCGTCGGGCCCGGTGCCAGCGGGCATCTCCTCGGCGGCGCTCTGTTGGCGGCGACGATCGGCCCTTGGGCCGCCACGATCACGATGACTTCAATCCTGCTGGTCCAATCTCTTGTGTTTCAGGACGGCGGGGTGTTGGCACTGGCTTGCAATGTGTTCAATATGGCGTTGCTGGGAGTGTGGGCGGCATGGTTGCCGTTCCGGTCACTCTCAAAGGCGGGCCATCCCCGAGCCGGGCTCTTCCTCGGGGCTTTGCTGTCCGTGTTGCTATCCGCCGTGTTGGCGCTAGGGCAGGTGTCCTGGTCAAGCGGTGTGATCGGAGAAAAGCTCTGGCTCTTCTGTTTAGGCCTGTTCACAATCACGGGATTGATGGAGGGTGCCATCAGCGTCGCCGCTTGGGAAGCCATTGAACGATTGGAAGGCCGCGCGGGCCACGGCCCGGCACCCGGAAGGCGCGTCTGGATTCTTGCCGCCAGCCTTTGCACCGCGCTGGCCGGTGCCTATCTGGCCTCAAGCGCGCCCGACGTCCTTGAGTACTTCCAGGCTCGGAGCGGAATTTCAGCCGCCAATCTTGACCCGCAATGGCTGCGCAACGCAGTCGCCGGGCTGGCCGCCCTGCTGACACTCTATGCAGTAAGCCGATTGGTGGTGAAACTCGTCCCACGAGGGCAGCAGCAAAACTAGCGATGAAGCTGGACTCGCGCTGTTCACTCATTCTGCTGCTGGCGTATCTGGTAGCACTGTCGTCCATCCATCCGGGCCACAACTTGCGATTGGCTTTGCTCTGCGTGTTGCCGTTGATGCTTCTGCTGTTCTCACCGGTGGCGAAGGGCGAAGTTCTCGCCCAGGCCGCCTATGTGCTTCCCTTCTCTTTCGCCATCGCCGCGGTTGCCCTAATTCGCGGCAACACGGCGCAGGCAGTGTTCTTCCTCCTGCGCTCGTACATCTCAATCCTGGCGGTGCTGATCGTGACGCGCCTGCTCTCGACCCTCGAGCTACTGAGGGCGATGGAGGCCTTGGGAGCACCCCGGTTTCTGATCGTCGTCACTGAATTTTTGATCCGTTACCTTGAGGTGCTGCGTCGTGAAGCCGACTTAATGCGCCTGGCCGCGCTCTGCCGCGGAGCCGCGCATAGCAAGTTGATCGCCTCGGCCAGTCTGGGCATGTTGTTTGTGAGGAGTCTTGAGCGCTCAACGGCGATCCATAACTCGATGCTGGCGCGCGGCTTCAACGGGCGGCTCCCGCGGATGTCCCCTCTGGCCTGGCGTCTGAGCGATACCGGGGCGTTGATGCTGGGCCTCGCCGTCATCGCGGGAATGCGATGGAGCCTATGATCCGGGTCCGCGACCTTCACTATCGATATTCCGATTCAGGCCCCATCCTGCGCGGTCTGGACTTCACGCAGGCCGCTGGCGAGAGCGTGGCGTTGCTGGGGGCGAACGGTTCCGGCAAAACGACTTTTGCGCTCCATTTGAATGGCATCTTGCAGTGCCAGCAGGGCGAGATCGAAGTCTGCGGGATTCGGCTGCAACCCGAAACGCTGGAGGAGGTGCGGCGCAAGGTTGGCTTCGTTTTCCAATCCGCCGAAAACCAACTCTTTCTGCCCACCGTGCTGGAGGATGCGATGTTCGGACTGCTGAACCAAGGCGTTCCAGCGGCGCAGGCTCGGAGCCTCGCGCTGGCGATACTCGAGACCATGCATCTGGCCGAATATGCGGACCGCAACCCATTTCACCTGAGCGCGGGTGAGAAACGACGAGCCGCTTTGGCGGGGGTCCTGCTGATGGAACCAGAATTGCTGATTCTCGATGAACCGACAACCTTTCTCGACCCGCACGGCATCCGCGAACTGGCCGTGATGCTCAATCGCCAACCGATCTCGAAGCTAATCGTCACGCATGACGCCCGCTTTGCCCTGCAAACCACGACCCGCGCCGTATTTTTTGATAAAGGGCGTATCCTGGCGGAAGGTCCAACGCCGGAAATCATTGACCGCTTCGACTGGCTCTGAGATTTAATGGATGCTCCAGGCGACGGGCGGCATCCAAGTCGATAAGGCCTTAGGCGAGAAACACTGTGCAGCACCCCTCTTACCCATCCTGGATGAAACTTAGCCTTGCGGTGGCTGGCTTCTATAACGTCGTCTGGGGCGTCATCGCCGTCGTTTCGCCGTCGATTTTCTTCCGCTCCCTGGGGATGCAGGAGCCCAACTACCCGGAACTTTGGCAATGTATCGGGATGGTGATCGGCGTGTATGGCGTCGGTTATGCAATTGCGGCCAACGATCCTGGGCGGCACTGGCCGATCGTATTGGTTGGCTTGCTGGGCAAGATTTTCGGACCGGTGGGCGTAGCCAAAGCGGTGTACGAAGGACGCTTTCCGCTTCAGTTTGCCTGGATCAGCTTGACCAACGACCTAGTCTGGTGGATTCCCTTCGGTTGCATTCTGGCGCTAACGTACCGAAACTATCGTGCCTCCAAGCGAGCAAGTTCGCCCGACATCCAGACGTGGGCGATGCGCGCCACATCGCAGTACGGCTTGAGCATTCTCGATCACTCCAAAGTGCGACCCGTACTTCTGGTGTTTTTGCGGCACCTTGGGTGCACTTTTTGCCGCGAGGCGTTGGCCGACCTGAGCGCCCGCCGCCAGGAGATTGAAGCCGGGGGAACGCAAATTGTATTAGTGTTGATGGGTCGCGAAGAGAAAGCGGAGCAGGCTCTGAAAAGTCACGGGTTGGCCGACGTCCCCCGGATCTGGGACCCCAAATTGGCCTTGTACCGTGCTTTTGGGATCACCAAAGGTAGTGCCGGACAACTTTTTGGACCCAAGGTTTGGTGGCGAGGCGTGCAAGCTGGAATCTTCGGGGGCCACGGGATTGGAGCCCCTGAAGGCGACGTCACGCAAATGCCCGGCGTCTTTTTGGTCTTCCATGGTGAGATCCTAGAGTCATACAGGCACCAGAGCGCAGCGGACCGACCGGACTATCTTTCTTTGGTCGGTGTCGCGGCGCGGACGCGCCGTGACGGCAGATGAGTGGACCGATAAACGCTTCGCACCAAACAGATCGAGTCTTGATTGTCGGAGCGGGACTTGCAGGCCTCGCCTGCGCTCTGACGCTGAAAAGCGGGTCTATACCGTTCGAAATTCTGGAGGCCTCCGATGGGCCGGGTGGGCGAGTTCGCACAGACAAATTGGACGGCTACCTGCTGGACCGGGGCTTCCAAGTCTATTTGACAGCTTACCCTGAAGGCCAGCGAGTGCTGGACTACGAAGCGCTTGATTTCCATCGATTCGCCCCCGGGGCGCTGGTGCGCTACAGCGGCAAATTCCATAAGGCGATGGACCCCTGGCGCGAACCCTTTGCCGCGCTCTCCTCGATCCTGAGCCCCGTCGGAAGCATGGCGGACAAGCTGCTGGTGGCCCGCCTGCGTGCATCGGCGATGGCCGGTACGCCGGAGCAACTGCTGTTGCGGCCGGAGAAAACCACCATGCAGGCGCTTCTTGATTTTGGCTTTTCGCAAAACATCATCACACGATTCTTCCAACCGTTTTTCGGCGCGATCATGTTCGATTCGCAACTGCGCGTCAGTTCGCGGATGCTTGAGTATGTGTTTCGAATGATGGCCACCGGCGACACGGTGCTGCCGGGAGAAGGTATGGGCGCGATACCCGCGCAGTTAGCGGCGCGCCTCCCGGCCGACTCGATCCGTTATGGGGCGAGGGTGGAGGCGGTGAGCGAAAGCAGCGTGACCTTGGAAAGCGGTGAGGTTCTTCAGGCCCGGGCAGTTGTGGTGGCGACGGAGGGCCCCGAGGCCGTCCGCCTATTGCCCCGGCTTCCGCAGGTGCGGTGCCGCAAGGCGATGACTGCCTACTTCGGGATCGAGGGCCCGCCACCCGTCGACGATCCAATGGTGATCTTGAACGGCAACGTTCAGTGGCCGATTCATAGCTGTTGCGTCCCGAGTGTCGTTTGTCCCAACTACGCCCCCGAGGGCCATCACCTGATGAGCGTCACACTGCTTGGGGAATCGCAGCAGGAGGACGCGCAACTTGCCGGGGTGCTAGGCAGCCAGTTGGGCCGCTGGTTTGGCGATGGCGTAAAACGCTGGAAATTTCTTCGTCTCTACCGACTGCCCCACGCCCATCCCGTCAACGCGCCGCCCACGGTGGAGGAGCGCCCGGTTGAGTTGGAAAATGGCGTGTTCGTTTGCGGTGACCATCGTTTTTTTCCAAGTATCCAGGCGGCGCTGGAAAACGGGCGTCATGCCGGAGAAGCAGTAGCGAACCATGTCCTTTAAACACCGTGTCGTCATCGTCGGCGGAGGCTTCGGTGGCCTTCACACCGGCAAGGCCCTCAACCGTCCAGACGTCGAGGTGACGATTCTCGACCGCCGCAACTACCACCTCTTTCAGCCTCTTCTCTATCAGGTGGCTACCGGTGGGCTTTCGCCGGGCGAGATCGCGGCTCCTCTTCGCGCCATTTTCGAGATGCAAAAGAATCTGCGTGTTCTGATGACCGAGGTGCGGGATTTCGACCTGGAGCGCAAGGTGGTGCTAAGCGACATGGGTGAGATTCCGTACGATTCACTCGTGTTGGCTGCGGGAGCGCAAACCAGTTACTTCGGTAACGACAAATGGTCGCCGATCGCGCCGTCGCTCAAGAATATTGAGGACGCGACAAAGCTGCGCGCCAAAATTCTGAGCGCGTTTGAAGAGGCGGAGAAAGAGAGCGATCCGGAACGGCGCCGTGCCTGGCTTACGTTTTTGATCGTCGGCGGCGGGCCGACCGGAGTCGAACTGGCCGGAGCTCTGAGCGAAATCGCCAACGACGCGTTGCGGGAGGATTTCCGCAGCTTCGATCCTGAAGACGCGCGGATCATGATTATCGACGCGAGCCCGCGGATACTCGGAGCGTTTTCAGAGAAACTGGCGAAGTCTGCGGAGCGCCAACTGATCGAAATCAACGTCCGCTGCCGCAATGGCGTAAGAGTGTTGGGGATCACGCCGGAAGGTGCCACGGTCCAGGCCAATGGCCAGCAGGAATTCATCGATGCGCGAACGGTGATCTGGGCGGCGGGCGTCACCGGGTCGCCGCTTGGAGCGGCGCTGGCCAAGGCCGCAAAGGTCGAACTGGCGCGAGGTGGCAAAATCGAGGTCGCCCCGGACTGCTCCTTGCCCGGCTACCCAGACATTTTCGTTGTCGGAGATCTCGCCAATTTTCAGCACGGCCTGGAGCGATCGCTGCCCGGAGTCTGCCAGACCGCAATGCAAATGGGTGACTATGCCGGAGACTTGATCGGCAAACGGCTGGACGGCAAAACAAAGCCACCCTTTCGCTATTGGGACAAGGGGAACATGGCGGTGATCGGCAGGCGGCGGGCTGTCGCGCAAATCGGCAAGCTTGAGTTTAGCGGGTACTTTGCCTGGCTTCTCTGGGCTTTCATCCACGTACTTTACCTCGTAAATTTTCAGTCGAGGATCATCGTCGCGATTCGTTGGGGCTTTGACTACTTCAGTTTCAATCGCGGCGCGCGCCTGATTACGCGGCAGGATCAACAGCCGCCAGGATCTTAGCCGACCGCTTCTTGTTGCTCACCACAATCTGGCAGTCGTGTTTGTATTTGCCGTTGAGCTCAACGGCGAGGGGCTTGGATGCCGGGTAATCGAAGGTCAGCACATCGCCCACTTTCAGGCTCAAAAGATCCGTCATGGCAATATTTGGGCCGCGCATCCGCGCGTCGAGTTCGACTTTAGAATTCCTGACGCGATCGTAGACGCGCATCATCTCTTCTTCAGTTGGCTGCGTCTTTCGAATCGTCCATTGCTCGGCAAATTTATGGCTGAGCATCTTGATGATGATCGACGGGATGCCGATGTTCATCATGCCGCTCACCTCGCCGATACGGATCTCGATGCTGACGGCGACGATGGCTTCGTTCGGAGCGAGAATCTGCATGAGCTGTGGCTCCGTCTCGTAGCCGTCGATCGCAAAATCGATAGACGCGATCCCCTTCCAGGCTTCTTTTAGATCGCGCAGCATCAGCTTGAAGATGCTTTCAAGAATGGCCTGCTCGATCTCGGTAACCTCGCGATCCACCTTGGTGAGGGTCGTCTGTGACCCGCCCAGCAGGATCTGCAGCATCGGGAAGATCATCGCTGGATTCAGCTCTAACAGGCAATTGCTGTCGAAGGGCTTGGCACGGATTGTGGCAACCACCGTGGGCGACGGCAGCACCTGTTGGAATTCCGTAAACGAGAGTTGTTCCACACTGACGAGATTTACGACGACGTAGGCCCGTAAATATGCCGATAAGCTACTGGCGAGGGATCGGGAGAAGGCTTCGTGAAGGACATAGATCGACCGTAGCTGGTCTTTGGCGATCCGGTCTGGGCGGCGGAAATTGTAGGGCTGGGCCCGGCGGGAAAGTTCGGCACGACGAGCGTTGGCGCTCGTCTGCTGGAACATATTATCGATTTCGTTTTGACTCAGGACTCTTGCAGACATCTGTAATCTTGATCGGCCAAGTCTCGTAGGGAAAAGAGTAAGCCTGCCGCTAAACTGGGAATAGAGTGAAGAGTTTCTTCGTACAGAACTTCGGTTGCCGGGCCTCGCAGGCGGATGGCGCGGCGATTGAAGCCAGTTTAGGCCGGCGAGGTCTTGAGTCGGCGGCGGACGCGCGGTCGGCGGGGCTGATCGTATTGAACACATGTACGGTGACGGCGAGCGCCGACTTGGACGTGAGACGGAGTATCCGCCAAGTACAACGCGAGAATCCCGAG
>JANXUM010000076.1 GCA_025356215.1 Bryobacter sp.
CTCGGGGGGGGTAGTTTCGAGCCAGCCGATGCCAAAGGTGCAGTCGAGTCTGTTTGTGGTGCAGGAGCGGGCCAAGGGGCCGAGCCCGGAGATCCAAGCGGAATTGCGGGCAATTTTGAAACTTCTCGAGAGTTAGATCAAAGTTCGGGTGCTGGCGCCGATAAGCGCTTTACCGGCAGATGATTCAACTTACGCGGCTCAACCACGAGTCCTTTGTGGTGAATACCGATCTCATCGTACTTGTCGAGGCGAATCCGGACACGGTTTTGGCCCTTTCGACCGGCGAGCGGATTCGCGTGCTGGAGTCTTCTGAAGAAGTGGTGGCCAAGGCGATCGAATACAAGCGCGAGATTGCGCGCGGATCTTTGAGGTTGGTGCATGGCAGAGAGTAAAGGCAAGCTCAGGCTGGATTTTGCGACAATCGGCGGACTGCTGCTGGCGGCGGGCGGCATCATTGGCGGCCTTCTCCTGGAGGGAGGCAAGCTCAAAGACATTACCCAGTACACAGCCGGTCTCATCGTCGTGTGCGGCACGCTGGGCGCGGTGATGGTGAACACGCCGATGAAGACGTTGCGGGGGGCGATGGGACGCCTGCGGCAAGTGCTGATGGAGCGCGTTAGCTCACATGAGCAGGCGATCGAGGAGATTGTGGGCTACGCCGTCAAGGCGCGCAAGGTGGGTCTGGTTGCGTTGGAAGCCGAGGCCGCCGCGATTGACGATCCATTTTTGCGCAAAGCAATGAATCTGGCGGTGGATGGCTGCGATCTGTCCGAATTGCGATCCATGATGGAGCTGCAAATTGCGGTCGAGGAGCATCATGCCGAGGCCGAGGCCAAGGTATTTGAGGCCGCCGGAGGCTATGCGCCGACGATTGGAATCATTGGGGCCGTGCTTGGTTTGATTCAGGTGATGAAGCATCTCGAAAACATCGAAGAGGTTGGCCACGGCATCGCGGTGGCCTTTGTGGCGACCGTGTACGGCGTCGCAATTGCCAATATCTTTTTTCTGCCGGCGGCCAACAAAATCAAGGCGCGCATCGGCATGGAGACGGAGAGAAAGGAGCTGATCCTTGAAGGCATTGTGGGCATCGTGGAAGGGCTGAATCCGAAATTGATCCGGGCCAAGCTGGAGGCTTACGCCCCTGGCATGAAGCCCACCGCCGGCAATACCGGCGAGGGAGGCGGACCGCAGGCCGTCGCCGCGTAGCACCGAGTCCGTACCCGTGAGATCCCAGGACGCCGCTCCGATCCAATCTGTCATGGCAAGACGCCAACGAAAACACACGCATGAAAACCATGAACGCTGGCTGGTTTCCTATGCCGACTTCATTACGCTGCTCTTCGCTTTCTTTGTCGTCATGTTCGCCAGCTCGCACGCCGACAAGAAGAAAGCCAAAGAGATGAGTGCTTCGGTGAAAGAAGCGTTTGAGGAGGGCACGATGCCCAAGGCGCTGATGGACTTGATGGGGCGGCGGCGACCGCCGGAAACCAATGACCCAAAGAAAAGCGCTCCCCTAGCCAAGCCCGAATCGGGTCCGGACCTCTCCGTTGACCCGGCATTGGCGGCGATGGCCGAACTGGTGCCGTCGCTCAATTCGCTCAAGACCCAGTTGGCGCGAGAGATCGCCGACGGTAAGCTCTCGATCAACATGGAGCCGCGCGGCCTGGTGGTGAGCCTGAAAGAGGCCGCGTTCTTCCCGCCTGCCGGCGACGGCGTTCAACCCGAGGCATTCCCGATCATCGGCAAAATTGCCGAGAGTGCCCGCGCCCTCCCCAACCAGATTTTGCTCGAAGGTCACACGGATTCCACGCCCATACACAACGAGCGCTTCCGCTCCAATTGGGACCTGTCTGCGGCGCGGGCAATCGCGATGCTGGACATTTTGAGCGATCGCTTTGCGATCCCCAGACCGAGGATGTCAGTGGCGGGCTTTGCTGAAAACGTGCCCATCTCCAGTAACGACACCGTCGAGGGCAGGCGCAAAAATCGCCGCGTCGACGTCGTGTTTCTCAATCAGTACGGTCTGAAGACTCAACCTGGCCAGAAGTGAGCATCCGCCGGTACAGGCCTCGCGCGGCCATCTGTCCAGCAGCCTTCTTAGTGGCTCCGCTGCCCTGCTCGGCCAACTGTCCCCCGATGCGCGCCTCGATTGTGAACACTTTGGAGTGTTCCGGGCCCGCCGTTTTGACAGTCACGTAGATGGGCTGGGGCATGCTTCGGGCCTGCGCCAATTCCTGGAGGCTGGCTTTGAAGTTCTTCAACTCCGCCGACTCATCGCGCGCGGTTGGCACAGCCATGACGACGCGCTCTACGATCTCTCTGGCCGCATCCATGCCGCCGTCCAGATACACGGCAGCCAGAACAGCCTCCAAGGCGTCCGCCAAAAGCGCACGCTTCTCGCGGCCCCCACTGAGTTCCTCGCCGCGTCCCAGCATCAGGCACTCGCCCAGTTGCAAATACCGCGCAACTTCAAAAAGATGTGCAGCGCTCACGATCCGCGCCTTGTGGATACTAAGCTGGCCTTCCGGCAATTCTGGATGGGTACGGAAGAGGTGTTCGCTTACCAGGAAGCCCAACACCGCGTCGCCGAGAAACTCGAGTTGCTCGTTGTGCTCAGCCATCGCTTCGCGGCCCTGCCGGCGCTCGCTGTTTAGGCTGCGATGAGAGAGGGCGCGTAGCGCAAAGGCCTTGTCACGAAAGCTGTAGCCTAGACGGGTTTCCAGGCTGGCGATCTGCTCCGCCTCTTCGCGCCGCTCAATCATCGGGATGGGTTGACTAATTTTTGGCGGCCTTGGCCGCATCTGCGGCGCGCTTTTTGATGTTTTCGGCGATGGCCTTCACCTGCGGGTTTAGGTTGGCCTGCGCCAGCACGACATCGGCGCTCTTGACCGCTTCATCGTACTTCTTGCCGTCCAGATTGGCCTGAGCGATCCGCGTCAGTACGTTTTGATTGCCGGGCGTGGCCTCAAGTGCAAGCTTATAGTTGGCGATGGCGTCGTCATACTTCTTGCGGATGGTGGCCGCCAACCCCATTGCCTCGTAAGCCTCCGAAGCAAAGGCTTTCAACTGTGCGCCCCACTGTTCGTCGGTGAGCTGCGGTTGGATCTTCGGCGCGTTTTTCAATAATTCCAGGGCCCGCTTCGCGTACTTGTCGGTTTTGCCAAGCTTCTCTTCTTTGTCGAGGTCAAACTCGCGGGTGTGGCTGGCGTAGCCGCGAGCCAGCACCAGCATGGTGCCGTAGCTCTTGGGGTCGGCCTCAAGGGCGCGGTCGCCGTAAATCACCGTCTTCTCCCAATTGCCCAGGTCCTCGCTGGAAATGGTGGCAATGTAGAGGGCCAGGGCCTTGAATTGTGTGTTGGCGAACTGCGAGAGCAGTGCGTCCGCCGCGCTGACTCGGGCAGCCGGTTCGGCGGCGCTAAACACATCGTTTACGGCCTTTCCCTCTTTTTCACTCTTCACGCCGAGTTGTTTTACGTCGGCTGTTTGCGCGAGCATCGATCCTGTAATGAGAAGGGCGCTGGCTATCCATTTGGTCATTCGCATATCTCCCGTAGTCTATCAAGGCCGGGCGGGCTGGATGCCCTTGAGGCCGTCTTCCGCCGCTTTCTTGGAAGCGGGCGACGCGCCGGCTGTGGCCAGCGCGGCTTCAAAGTGTTTCTTGGCCGCGTCACTCTCCTGCGCCAGGTCAAGCAGCCTGCCGGCGAAGACGTGTGCCCAGGCCGCCACCTGCGGCTCCGGCCCCTCGGCAAGCGTTCTCTCAAAGAGATCGACGGCTAGCTGAGGGTCTTTGTTCAAGGCCGCCGTGCGAGCCATGCCGTAGTAACTTCGGGCCTTCATCGGCCGGGAATTGGTTTCGGTCAACGCGCGGCGAAACAGTTCCCCAGCCTTCTGATATTCCTTCTTACCCCACGCCTCTTCGGCTTCGTCCAATGTCTTCTCGGCCGGGCTTCGCTCGATTGCGGTCTTGGGTGCGGGCTTGGCGCGGCGCTCACGCGGGGCGTTGGAGAAGTTCACTTGGTCCAGGCGCGTGGTCTCCTTGCGCAGATCGATGCCTTTGATCAGAAAGGGCAGATAGAAGCGCATCGACAACTCCTGCTTCTCATACTCGATCAGCGTTTCCGAAAAGTAGGGCGTCAGAATGAAGCCTTCTTTGAGCGCCTCCTCCACCTTGGCCGCGCGCATCCCCGATGGCGCCATGCGCGCGTCAATGGCTTTGGCCAAACTGGCGACGGTCAGCAAAGGGAAGTCCTTTTTGTATTGCGGGTCCAGCGCCGCCGCCCCTTGGGCGAAGTCGATCAGGCTGCTCTTGGATTCGATATCGGCAATGTGGCGCATCGCGATCGGGTCGACGACAAAGTGGGTGTAGGCGTTCTTGATGTAATCGATCTGCGGCTCGGGCGAAGTGCTAATCACCACAAACAAGTCGTTTCCGTAGCTGCGTACGTGAATCTGATTGGGCGCAGCCAGCGCATCCAGATAGACATGGAAGTTGCCTTTGGTCGAACCATTTCCCACGTTGCGTAGGTAGCCATCGATTTGTTGGAGCGCCAGCGTAACCGGCGTGTGATACGGCTCCAGCGCTTTGTCCAGCAACGGCTGGTTGCGCGCGATCAATTCTTCGATTTTGGTTTCGCGCGCGAAGGCCGTCAGCAACTTATCGAAGCCGTCCATCTCCAGCACGTCCGGCGGCAGCTCGGCGCTGCGTTTGCGGTAGCGATACTCGGAGCCGCGCAGGGCGTCGGTCTTTTCGATGCACAGGGCAAAGCTGACGTATTGGCTCAAGTCCCGCGACGGGTCAGCTTTTTTGTGCGCAAGATAAAAATCCTTCAGCCTCTGCAGCACCGGCGCTTTGTTGGCTTCCAGCCAGGCGCGCACCTGGGCACGCATCGGCGAGTTGGCCGAGCTGGCAAGCTCCGCGTCGTAACCGGCCGCGTTGATGGCGGCCATCACTACAAAGAGGTTTGCGTTAACCTCCATGGAGGACTGCTGTGCGTTGCCCCTGCAAGCGATCAAAAGAAATGAACAAATCAGACGTTTCAAACTTTTAGCTTAGCGCCGCTCTCCCTCTCTGGCAGAATAGTCAGTGCTATGTCGCGCGTACTCATGGTCTCCAGTGAAGCAGCACCCTTTGCAAAAACGGGAGGACTTGCCGATGTGTTGGGGGCCCTGCCGCCAGAGTTGAACGCTCTCGGCGACGAGTGCGCGGTGGTTTTGCCTCGTTATGGAGCAATAGACGTATCCAAAGCCGAAAAGGTTTACGAGCGCATGCGCGTCTACCTGGGCGGCGGTTTCTACGAGTGCGACATTTTCAAGATCGTGCACAGGGGCACGCCGTTTTTCTTTGTCGATCAACTGGGCTTGTACGGGCGGGACGGGTTTTACGGGGATCGCTACGGAGAATACGGTGACAACCATGTGCGCTACGCCGCACTCTGTGCCGCCGCGCTCGGCATCGCGCGCTATCTGTTTCCCACGCAGATTTTCCATTGCCACGATTGGCAGGCCGGGCTGTTGCCGCTTTTCCTGCGCAATTTCGTGACCGGCGACCCGGCCTTTTACGGAGCCAAGACTGTGTTCACCATCCACAACCTCGGTTACCAGGGGTTGGTGTCGCGCTCCAAGCTCTGGGACGCGGGCGTCGAGGATCGTTTCTACGCCAACGGAAGCGTCGAGTTTAATGGAGCGGCGAGTTTGTTGAAAGCGGGTCTTGTTTATGCCGACGCCTTGACCACGGTCAGCAAGCGTTACGCCGCCGAGATCCAAACCCCTGAATACGGTTTTGGTATGGATGGGCTGCTGCGCGCGCGCTCGGGTGCGCTGGAGGGCATCCTCAACGGTTGCGACTACGACGAATGGAACCCGGAGACTGACAGCTATCTCGCCTCCAATTACTCTGTCGCCAAGCCCGCCGGCAAGGCCGATTGCAAGCTCGCGCTACTGAGCGAATTCGGCATGGAGAAGCGCGTAACCCGCCCGCTGATCGGCGTTGTTTCCCGATTGGCCCATCAGAAGGGCTTTGACCTTGTGGGTACGGTTCTGGACGAGATGTTGGGCTGGCGCGATTCGACGATGATCGTGTTGGGGTCCGGAGACGCCGAAGTCGAGAGTATGTTCAACCATTACGCCGCCAAGTATCCGGATCGGCTGGTCTTCTGGCGCGGCTACAATAACGGCCTGGCGCATCGCATCGAGGCTGGCTCGGACTTGTTCCTGATGCCGTCGCGCTATGAGCCCTGTGGACTGAATCAAATGTATAGTTTGCGCTACGGCACTCTGCCGGTGGTGCGCGCCACCGGCGGGCTGGATGATACCATTGATTCTGAGACGGGTTTCAAGTTCTGGCGATTTGAGAGTTGGGACTTGGCGGAATGCCTGCGCTACGCGCTATCGGTCTACGCGGACCAGACCCGATTTCGAACCATGCAACTTACGGCAATGGGTCGGGACTACTCTTGGGCCAAGTCGGCACAGAAGTACTCCGATTTGTATCGTCAACTATTAGAAAGTTAAATCAGGCAGGCTTTGCGACTTTCCCGCAGGGATCGCATCTTACTGTGTGGAGATAGAAATATGGCTGGAGCAAATACACTCAACTTTACAGACGCCGCTTGGGATGCCGAGGTTTTGAACTCGGACAAGCCGGTACTTGTCGATTTCTGGGCCGAATGGTGCGGCCCCTGCCGTATGATCGCCCCGACGGTGGACGCCGTCGCCGACGAGTACAGCGGCAAGCTGAAAGTGGGCAAGCTGAACGTGGACGACAACGGCGGGACCGCGATGCGCTACAACGTGCGTGGGATCCCGACGCTGTTGCTGTTCAAGGGCGGACAGATCGTCGAGCAGCGCGTTGGCGCGGTCACCAAGGGCGACC
>JANXUM010000091.1 GCA_025356215.1 Bryobacter sp.
CACCGCCGAGTTCATAGACCTCATCGGGGAACAACGTGGCGTGGATGCCACCAAAAATTACGTGGGCACCGAGGGCGCGTACGCGACGACCGACTTCATAACCGCGCAACACGTTGGCGGTGTGGATCCCGATGCCGACGACGTCGCCCGGTTTGACTGTGGAGAAGTCAAGTTGAACGAGAGTTTCGTCCACGAGTATGGGGTCGCCGTAATGGCGGGGAGTTGCGGCCGCAAGGACAAAGAGCCAGCGAGGCGTGATGACGCCAGTGCCGAAGGAAATGTCGCTCGGATTGATGAGATGAATCTGCACGGTTCCACGATTCTAACATCATGAATCGACGCAGTTCGTCTACTTTATGGCCTGTTCATCCTTTTTCCGGAGGACGGGGTACTGGATGCCAAGCTGTTCTAAATAAGTGGTGTACTTTGTTGGGTCATAGTAAAACTTGCGCATTTGGTCGCGGTAGGCGTCCATTTTGTCGCGGTTGAGTTCGATGGCTGGCTGGTCGGAATCGGCGATGAGAGGGACGTACTTTTGGTCTTTGGTTTGGACCTCGTGAAAGTACTTCCAGGCCTCGGTGACGAGTTCGGGCTTGAGCAGGTAATCGAGGGCGGTTGTGGCCTGGACCTTGGCGCCGGTGGAGGAGCCTTTGTGGGCGATGGGGGTGGCCATCGAAATCGCGTCGGCCCAACTGTGACCGGGGAGATTGGGGATGTTGGCGGGGTAGCGCATGTAGACCATGGGGAGGACCCAGGAGATGTCGCCGACGTCGTCGGAGCCGCCGCCTTTCCAGGCCGTGGGGGCTTCGAGGGGCTTGACCTTTGAGGCGAGAGGATCGACTTTGGGGGCTTTGATTTCACGTTGGAGCTCGCGGGCCAAGGCCTGGTCGGCATCGGACCAGGTGGGTAGGCCGACGAGTTCCATGTTCTTCTGCTGGACTTCGGCGAGGGGTTTGTTGAAGTGGTTGGGCCAGGCGGAGCCAACGACGCGTTGGGAGAAGGTGGTGCTGGTGGCCATCGCGGCGGCTTTGGCCATGGTGGTGCCGAACTCGTGGAGCTCTTTGATGCGGGCGAAGTCTTCTTCACGGAAGTAGTACCAGACGCTGGCCTCGCTGGGGACGACGTTGGGCTGATCGCCGCCGTTGACGATGACATAGTGGGAGCGCTGTTCGGGGCGGAGGTGCTCGCGTTTGTAGTTCCACATCATGTTCATGATTTCGACTGCGTCGAGGGCGCTTTTGCCTTTCCAAGGGGCGCCGGCCGCGTGGGCGGCCTCGCCGTGGAAGCTGAACTGGACCGAGACTAGGCCGCTGTTGTTGGCATTGTGGCCGTAGGAGGTGGCGAGTTCTCGACCGACGTGGCAGCCGAGCATGATGTCGACGTCTTTGAGAAGGCCGGCGCGGATGTAAAAGGCTTTGGTGGCGACGAGCTCTTCGGCGACGCCGGGGAAGATTTTGAGGGTGCCCGCGATCTTGTGCTGGATCATGAGGTCTTTGAGGGCGAGGGCGGCGACGATGTTGACGGCGTTGCCGGAGTTGTGACCTTCGCCATGGCCTGGGGCGCCATCGATGATGGGATCGTGGAAGGCGACGCCGGGTTTTTGGGAGGCGCGGGGGATGCCGTCGATGTCGGTGATGAAGCCGATGACGGGCTTGCCGGTGCCCCAGGTGGCGACCCAGGCGGTGGGCATGCCGGCGACGCCACGCTCTACTTTAAAGCCGTTTTTTTCGAGGATGCCGGTGAGGTATTTGGAGGTTTCGACTTCCTGGAAGCCGAGTTCGCCGAAGCTGAAGACCATGTCGACGATCTCCTGCACCATTTTGGAGCGACCGTCGATGTTGGCGATGGCGTCGCGCTTGAGCTGCTCGAGGTTGGGGGTTTGGGAGAGGAGGAGGGTGGGCAGGAGGAGGGCCGGGAGGAGTCTCATAGCTGCTTAGGTTACAACATCGGGGGGCGACGCCGCAGTGTTCCGCACCACTGAGAGCGGAGTCGCAGGACGAAGACATGAGGTGACCTTATTGAAGATTTGGGAGGGTACGGTGGGTAAAAGTTTCCGACTTGCAGGAGGCATCGATTGACTCTAAAGCACTTATACGAGTGGCACGCCACTTGCAACCATGTAGCCGAGAGGTATCTATGACGCTAACGAACATGCAAACCGCAGTGGCTGGACTATTACTGGGAGGACTGGTTGTGGGTGGCACTACGACGCTTGTGAAACAGAAAGCGGTAGAAACTCCGGGCATCGCGCAGCAGGCTGCTGTTCCGGCAGCCGAGATCCCCGGGTATGCGGGACCTGTATACGATGGGCAGGGCAAATTGATTGCGTATGCACCGGCGAATCGGCAGAGTGCGACTTTTGATTCGAAGCGCTCCGCGATGGGCGCACCGTCACAGGCCGAAACGATCAACGGGACATCCGGGACGCACTCGACGGTGTCGCACGACAGATCGAAGAAAAAGTCTGCGTTGATCGTGCTGGGTAGCGCCGGGGCCGGGGCCGCCATTGGCGGATTGGCCGGGGGTGGAAAAGGTGCCGGGATCGGGGCGGTCTCGGGCGGTACCGCTGGATTCATCTACGATCGCATGACGCACAAAAAGCCGTAGGAGTGAAAGCGGTTGGGGTTGGGACCGCGCGGGCCGATGTAGAGCAAACGACATGAAGGCCCTATAGTCGTGGGATGCCCATCGTGTTGTTGTTTCTCGCGCTCCTGCAGACGGCTGATTTTGACATCGCCATCAATCATGGCCGGGTGATGGACCCTGAGACGGGTTTGGACGCAAAACGGCACATTGGCATCAAGGACGGTCGCATCGCGTCAATTTCTCTGACACCGCTGCGCGGCGCACGGGAGATTGACGCACGGAATCAGGTTGTCTCGCCCGGCTTTATTGACCTTCATTCGCACGGAATCGATAACGCATCCAACGAGTACCAGGCACACGATGGCGTGACGACAGCTTTGGAGCTGGAAGCGGGTCTACCATCGATTCGCGGCTACCTGGAAGCGCGTCAAGGCAGGGCGACGCTGAACTATGGCGCGACCATCTCCCACGCCGCGACGCGCGTGCTGGCGATGAAGGCGTTTGGGAAGCTGGTGGAGGGCGATGCGCTGGGGGGCATTCCGCGGCAGGGTCGCGACGCAGCACTCCAGGATGAGGAGGAGTATAGCCGGATGGCTTACTTGCTGGAGCAAGGGTTGAAGGAGGGCGGGCTGGGGCTGGGCGTTGTGCCGGCGTATCTTCCTGGAGCGACGCGGGGGGAGATCTACCGCGTATACCGGATGGCGGGGCGCTGGAGGGTGCCGGTGTTTACGCATGTCCGAGGCAGGGGCGAGGAGGGGGTTCAGGAAGCCGTGGCGAACGCCGCGGGAAGCGGCGCGAGCGTTCACATCGTGCATCTGAACAGCTCGACACGGGGCTCCCTCCCGATGATGATGGATCTGATTGCGGGGGCGCGCAACCGCAGTATCGATGTGACGACGGAGGCCTACCCGTACACCGCCGGATCGACTTTCATCGATTCGGCCATCTTTGATGATGGCTGGCAGAAGTCGATGGAGATGTCTTACGGCGATTTGCAGTGGCAAGCTACCGGCGAGCGGCTGACGAAAGAAAGCTTTGAGAGATACCGCAAGCTGTGCGGCATTGTCATCCAGCACAGCATGAAGCCGGAATGGATCCGCGCGGCGATGGCGTCGCCCTTTGTGATGATCGCCTCCGATACGATGCCGTATGCACGTGGCGCTCACCCGCGCGGCGGCGGCACTTTCAGCAAGGTGCTGGGTGAATATGTGCGCGAGACGCAGGTGACTACGCTGATGGAAGCTTTGCGCCGCATGACACTGATGCCAGCACAGCGCCTGGAGGCGCTGTCGCCGCAGATGAAGAACAAGGGGCGCATCCGAGTTGGGGCTGATGCCGACATTACTGTGTTTGACCCCGCGACAGTGAAGGATACAGGCACCTATGAGACGGGCCCGCGGTTTTCTACCGGCATTGCTCATGTGATCGTTAACGGCGTGACTGTCGTTAGTAATGGGCAGACCGTGCCTGGGGCGTTCCCGGGTAAGGCGATTCTTGGGGATTACGGCCAGAGGGGATTACGGCCAGAGGTGATTACAGATTCACAGGGATGCACGGGGATGCCGGGAAAGAAGGAGCGAGGCGGGGATGCCTTGGCGGAAGGAGGGGTAGGTGAGGGTGAGGCCGAGGAGATTGCGGATGGCAGTGCCGTCGACGCGGCGGTTGCTCGAAAAGCGGCTGGGTTGGTCGTGGCCATCTGCCAGGGGGATCGCCAGTAGTTTGGAGCAGAATTCGGCCATTTGGCGGGAGGTGCAGGGCTCTTCGTCGGCAACCGGGTAGGCGCCGGTGAGGGTGGAGAGCAGGGCGGCTTCGACGTGGGAGGCGAGATCGTCCACGTGGATGCGGCTGACGTAGGTGTCGGAGAGGCTGTATTGGCCACGCTGGATGGATTCTTGAATGCCGCGACCGGGGCCGTAGATGGCGGCGGGGCGGAGGATGAGCGATGAGGGGGAGTTGTCGATTATGTAGCGCTCGGCGTCGAGACGGGCGCGGGCGCGGGGCTCGGTTGGGTCGACGGGGGTGGTTTCATTGACATCGTTGGTTGCTCCGTAGACGGCTGTCGAGGACAGGTAGACGACGCGGGCGGCGGTGCCGGCCAAAAGACTGAGGAGATTGTCGGGGGCGTCGGGGGGAATCGAGTGCAGGACGAGGGAGTTGGGGCGGAGGTGAGACGGAAGGTCGTCGAGAGCGATGACTTGGGCGCCCGGGAGATGGAGATTTTCGGGGTGGCGGGTGGTGGCGGTGACCGGGATGCCTCTCGAAAGGAAGCGGGCGGCGACTCGGCGACCCGTGTAGCCGCAGCCGAGGATGAGAAGGGACACTAGATTTCAGTGTAAGCCGGGGCGACGGCGGCGACTTTGGCGGCCAATACGGCGAGGGAGATGGGTTTGGCGATGTAGTCGTCCATACCGGCCTCCAGGCAGCGCTCTTTGTCGCCGATCAGGGCGTGGGCGGTGAGGGCAATGATGGGGGTGCGGCGGGCGGCCTCGAAGGTGGATTCGCGATAACGGCGGGCGGCCTCGAAGCCGTCCATTTCGGGCATCTGGCAATCCATCAGGACGATATCGAAGGTGGATTCCGCCAGTGCGTTGAGGGCGAGGAGGCCGTTGGCGGCCACGACGACTTGGTGGCCGAGGCTTTCGAGCATGCGCTGGACGACAAGCTGGTTGACCTTGTTGTCCTCGGCCACCAAGACGCGCAAGGATTGGGTGAAGCGAGGGATGGGGGCGGGAGCCTCGTCGATATCGATGCTTTCCGCAACTGGCAGGTCGAGCTTGAAGTAGAAAGTTGAGCCCTCGCCGGGTGTGCTATCGAGCTGGAGAGTGCCGCCCATCAATTGGACGAGATGGCTGGCAATGGAGAGGCCGAGACCGGTTCCGCCGAATTTGCGGGTGGTGGAGCCGTCGGCCTGCGTGAAGGATTGGAAGATGCGCTCTTGATGGTCTTTGGGAATTCCGATGCCAGTGTCGGAGACCGCGAAGTGGATGCGGCCAGCGGGATCGAGACCGAGGGAAGTGACGATGCGGCCCGAATCGGTGAATTTGATTGCGTTGCCAAGGAGATTGGTAAGGACTTGCTGGAGGCGGACCGGATCTCCCAGCACGGCGCGGGGGACTTGAGGATCGAGATCGAAGACGAAATCGAGCTTCTTCTGATGGGCCAGGAGCGAGAGAGTCTTGATGAGGCGGTCGACGAGGGTTGGGAGGGGGAAAGGGATCGATTCCAGTGTCATCTTGCCGGCGTCGATCTTGGAGAAATCGAGGATGTCGTTGATGACGGCGAGGAGATTCTCGGCCGAGGAAGTGGCCATCTGGAGATAGTCTCGAGCGGCGGGCGGGAGATCGGTATCGAGGGCGAGGGCGGTGAGGCCGATGACACCGTTCATGGGGGTGCGGATCTCGTGGCTCATATTGGCGAGGAATTCGCTTTTGAGGCGGGCTGATTCTTCAGCCTTTTCGAGAGCGGCTTCGAGCTGGCGGGTGCGGTCGTGCACTTTTTCCTCCAAGCTTTCGCGGTGGCTGGTGAGCTCACGGTCGCGATCGCGGATGGCGCGGGCCATGCCGTTGAAACAGTCTGTGAGTTCGCCGACCTCGTCGTGAGAGGAGTTGGGGATCTGGATGTCAAAGTCGGGACGGTGGGCCAGCTTGCGGGTGGCCTCGGCAAGCAGATGAACGGGGCCGATGAGAATGGAAGCAAGACGTTTGGCGAAGAAGGAGCAGAGAGCGAGGGTGAACAGGAGGACGAGAACCCCGACCCAGACGGAGCGCCAGAGGGTCTCGCGCAGGTGATTGAGGCCAGCGCGAAGGACGAGGCGGCCGAGACGGTTGCCATCGAGATCGATGTCATGGACGGCGACAACGGAGCCGGAAAGGAATGTAGTGCCGGGAAGAAGGGTTTTGGCTTGGGCGGCACTGTGGATTCCTTGATCTAGACGGTAAGTGGCCAAGGGAGTGCCGGTGGCGGAATACAGGGCGGCGCTGAGGATATCGGGATCGTTTTTGAGGGACTGGA
>JANXUM010000096.1 GCA_025356215.1 Bryobacter sp.
GGCAGATCTCATCGCTGGCCGAGTCGCTGGAATGGATGCGGACTTCTTGACCCTTGCGGCGCGACAGGTAGACCAATTGCTTGGGGGTGGCGAGGCCCAGGGCCGTTTCAAGCAGCGAGCGGAGACGGCCGCGGAGGCTGGAGCCGGGGACGTAGGGGCGGCCGAAGGCGTCTTTGACGACGGGGTTGTCGGCGCCGCCAATCTCGAGAGTGCCTTTGCCGGCGCCGATGTGCAAGCCGGTCTCGCAGACCAGATCTCCTTCAATGAGGAGCTTGCCGTGGAAGCCCAGTTCGGTTTGTGAAGTGTGTGAACTCATGTTGGTGCGGGGTCCCTTATTCGTTGTAGGCCACGATGGCTTCAAATAGATCGCGGAAGCGTTCGTAGCCGCGCTGATCGTTTTTGCGAGTGACTTGGAGGAGGAGCCGTTCGAGGACGTCGAGGCTACGCAGGCCGTGGCGGGCGATGGTGTAGGCCAAGCGGGCGCGGAGCATGACGAATTCGTGTTGGCGCTCGGTCTCGACGGTGCGGCAGGCGCGGCGGACGGCATTGTAGAAGCGGCGGAGCTGCGATTTGGTGCCGGAATCCATGTCGCGCAAACGGGCGACGACGGCGTGCGCCTGGTTATCGAGATAGAGGCTGTCAGCGATCAGTTTATCGATGTCGATGTCGGGGTTGAAGTCGCCGAAGCGGGGGCGATCGCCGCTGCGGTCGCCACTAGGACGGGGGCCGCGATCTCCGCCTCTGTCGCTACCTCTGTCGCCACCTCTGTCGCCACCTCTGTCGCCGCCACCGCCACCGCGCTCGGGTCCGCGACCGCCTTCGGGGCGGGGACCTCGGTTGCCTTCAGGGCGAGGGCCGCGATTGTCATTGCCAGGAGGACGAGCGCCCTGGGGACGGCGATCATTTTGCTGCTGCGGCTTTTGTTCGGACTTCGGTTCCGTCTTTGGTTCCGTCTTCGGTTTTTCCGAGACCGGACTCTCTTCTGTCTTGACTGCTTCTTCCGACATACGATAATTCCTCGCGTTAAGCGTTGATCGAGATACGGGTTAACTCCAGGCCAACGCGCCCAGAGGGGCGGAGCCTGGTTTGGCCGGCATTCTTGCCGATGAACTCGGCAAGAAGACGGTTGCGCGTGCGTTCAAAGTCACGCGATTCACTTGCGGTTTCGAGCGCGAGGCTCAATCGCCGGTACAAACGCCAGGGCCTTTCAAAGCGCCCGGTTTTGCGCCGCAGACTCTGATAGCCGCTTTCTCGAAAGAAGCCGGACAGTTCAGAGACGAATTGCGGCGATGCGCCATAGTTGCGGATCATCCGGAGGCAGAGCTCGCGGATCTCCAGAGCATCGGGGACTTGCTTCCAGTCAAGGATGCGCCCGAACAGATAAATCGAATCACGGGAGGCGGCTTGGGCCAGCTTGAGAGCGGCGTCGGCTTCAGCGATGGCTGCGGCCTGGTCGCCGGCGGTGAGGGCGGCGGAGATGCTTTTGCCTTCGACGCCGGCGGCGTCATTGAGGTTGACCTCGGCCATCGTCTCAAACAGGCGGTGGATCTCTTGGGCGACCTTGAGTAGGGCGTCGATGTCGCCGTATACCGTGAAGCCCTCAAGGCCCGAATCGGTGATGGCGATTTTGCCGGTACAGTCGGGGAGGCGCAGGAGAAGGGTTTGAAGCTCGCCGGCGAAAAAGTTTTTGTAGAGGTGGCTGAGGCGGAGGTGCTCTTCGACCGTGATGGCCCGGCGGAGGCGGATCTCAATTGAGTCGACTTCGACCTTCATAGCGGCACCCTTGCGGCGGCGAAGGTTGCTTAGGTCGAGATGGGCGACCCAAGGCAGGGAATCGTGATCGTAGCCCAGCTTATAGGTAAACTTCGATTCGCCAAAGACAAAGCGGGCCGGGGAAACATCGTCAACGCCGACGCTGGCGGCGGTTGGCGCGGCAGCGGCGAGCGCGGCGAAGTAATCCTGGTCGGCGCCGGTGTGTACAGGCGTGAAGGGCGTGAAGGTGTCGGCGTTGGCTTTGGTGCCCATGCCGCGCTGCATTTCTTCAAAGAGGCGCTTGCGGACGATGGGCCACTCGCCGAGGTTCTCGGTGATCGCGAAGTTGAGTTCGAGCTCGCCAGCGGAAAGGGTGTCGATGTCGCTGGCTGCGAGGCGAAGGAAGGCCTCGGTCCGCGACATCGACACCCTTTCCGCTGGCGAGCTCGAACTCAACTTCGCGATCACCGAGAACCTCGGCGAGTGGCCCATCGTCCGCAAGCGCCTCTTTGAAGAAATGCAGCGCGGCATGGGC
>JANXUM010000131.1 GCA_025356215.1 Bryobacter sp.
GTTGAGCGTGTTGATGGAACTGCAGGCCGACTGTTTTGCCGGGATTTGGGCCAACTCGACCCAGCAGCGCAACCTGCTTGAGGCGGGCGATGTGGATGAGGCGTTAGGGGCGGCGTCGGCCGTGGGCGACGATCACATTCAGCAGATGAGCGGAAGCAGAGTGCGGCCCGAGAGCTTTACGCATGGCTCATCGGCGCAACGCAAGCAGTGGTTCGGTACGGGGTTTCAGACCGGCAAAGTGACGGCCTGCAATACGTTTGCGGGCAACTAGCGCTCCATTCCTTTGAGCAACAGAGCCCCGTCGACAACGATCGTGTCGCCGGAATTCAGCCCTTTTAGGACGGCGTAGCGGCCGCCCTGAATTGTGGCCAGTTCGACGGTTGTGCGCTGATAGACGCCCGGTTTGACGAGCTTCCAAACGTAGGAACTGGCGTCGTCCAGCACAGCCGCCGCCGACGGGATGACGACGGCCTTGCGCAGGGATTGGACCTCGCGGATCTGGCCGAACATCTCGGGCTTCAGTTTGCCGCTCTTGTTGGGCATTTCGGCGCGGACTTTGACTGTACGCGAGGCCGGATCGACCATGTCGGCAACCTGCGCCACGCGTCCGCGGAAGCGTTCGCCAGGGTAGGCGGAGAGTTCAAGATCGACGAGTTCGCCTTTTTCGATAAAGCGGATCTGCGTCTCGGGGACGTCGGCTGTGACCCAGACGGTGGAGAGGTCGGCAATCTTCATCAGCGGTGCGGACAGGTCGTTGCGGAACTCGCCAGGGACAACGCTGAGTTCCATGACCTTGCCAGCGATCGGCGCGCGGACAATGACCTTTTGATTGAACTCACCGGGCTTGACGCCAAGCAGTTCGAGGCGGCGCTTGGACTGCTGCACGAGGGCCTGGCCCTGGTCCACCTGCGCTTCGTTCTGCTTGACGAGGCTCTCATTGGAGAGCATTTCTTTCTTGGCAATGGCGTTGTGTTCAAAGAGGTCTTTGGTTCGTTCGTAGTCGGCTTGGGACTTGGTGAGCGCGGCGCGGGCCTGGGAGACGCTGGCCAGTGCCTGGAGATAGTTAGCGGTGGCGGCTTCGACATCGGGGCTCTCTACTGAGAAGAGCGGTTGGCCCTGCTGGACGAGGTCGCCGATGTGTACCTCGACGCTGACGACGCGACCGGCCACCGGGAGGACAACCTGCGAGACGCGGTTCTGGTTGGCTTCCACCTTGCCCGGAGAGACGACCTCGTTGGTGGGGACGTCGGCTTCTGAGACAGTTTGGGTATGGATGAGTTGAAGCTTGGGTGAGGAGGGGTCAATGCGGACGATGCCAGGCTCTGAGGGCGGGGCCGCCGCGACGGCTTTGACTTCAACGACGGGCTTGGAACAGCCGGACAGAATGGCGACGCATAGAGCGGCGATCAGGTTGGACTTCTTCATTTGGTTGCCCCTTCAAGGACTGATTTGGCTTCGATCGATTCCAACAGGTAAAGCGCGCGGGCATAGGTGCCGCGAACTTCGTTATAGCTTTGGCGGGTATCGTTGAACGCGCGCTGGGCGTCGAGGAGTTCGACCAGACTGGCCTCGCCGCGGCGGTAACTGTAATCGGTGGTGTTGCGGACGTCTTCGGCGCGTTTGAGCATGTCGCCTTCGATGCGAGCGAGAAGATTTCGGGCTGAATCGTATTGCTGCCAAGCCGCACGAACCTCGGCCTGAATGCGGCGGGAGAGCGCATCGGTGCGGAAGCGGACTTGATCGGCCTCGCGGGTGGCGCGGGCGATTTCGCCCTGATTTTTATTGAAGACGGGCAATGGTGCCTGGAAGAAGAGGGCGGTCGAGTTGCCGCGGCCGGCGGCGCCGTCTTGCCGTCTTAGCTCGACACCCACCGTGTAATCGACTTTGCCGTTGGCCAACTGAAGCCGAAGGTCGGCTTGATTGCGAATCGCTAACTGCTGAGTGGCAAGGTAGTCGGGACGCTGCTTGATGGCTCGCTCATAAATCTGGTCGCGAGTGTCGACGAGGGGGTCGCGGCGGAGATCGCCGGTGATTTCAAAAGCGTCGCTGAGCTCAGCGCGGCCAATCAACTGCTGTAGCCTGTATTTGGCCTGAAGTATTTCGTTTTGGGCCTGCACGACGGCGTTATCGAACTGGAGGGCGGCGATGCGCGAACGCTCAAGTTCGACTTGAGCCAAGTCTCCGGCCTTGACGCGGGTCTCGTTGATACCGATCAGGGATTGGAAATTGCGGCGGTTCTCTTCGGCGAGTTTAAGGTTCTCCTGGCGGTACAGGACATCGACCCAGGAGTTTTGGACGTCGATCAGCAGTCCGCGAAGACTCTCGCGGAAGCTAAGTTCAGCCAAGCGGAGATCCTCGCCGGCGAGAGCGATGCGATTGGCGCGCTTCTGGCCTCGCTCAAGAATGAAATCTGTGCGGATGTCGTATTCGGCCGGTCCGGCGGTATTGCTTTGACTGAAGCGAGTGCCGAGCATGTCGATGTACTGGTAGCTGAGAGTGAGGATGGGA
>JANXUM010000132.1 GCA_025356215.1 Bryobacter sp.
GTGTCGGGATTGCCCCAATTCGCATGATTGGGAAGATTGAACGCCTCAAAGCGGAATTGCAGAACGTGCTTTTCCGAATAAGGCAGCTTGAAGTTCTTCAACGACGAGAAGTCCCAACGAACGAAGCCCGGGCCGATGAGGGTATTGCGACCGACATTGCCATAGGTTCCGTTGGCCTGCTTGACGAAGGCCGCCGTGTTAAAGGCGAGTTCGGTTCCAACGCTGCTGAGTTGCGGGTTTTGGCCGGTCGCGTTCGGACGGTCGAAAAATGCACCGGTGTTGGAGGTATCGCTCGAGTTCGTCACCGTGATCGGGAAACCCGACTGAATGGTGATGATGCTGCCGAGCTGCCAGCCACCAACGATTGCGTTCGCGAAGCCGTTATTGATGTTCATCCGTTTGCCCTTGCCGATCGGCAGGTCATACAGGATGCTTGTCGCCAGACGTTGCGAAGTGTGGAAGCTCGACAGACCGCGCTCACAGTCCCTGCAACCGCTATTCTGCGGAAATAGGGTGTCTCCGCCTTGGTTGCGGATTGCGGAGGAGGTGTCGATCGACTTGGACCAGGTGTAGGAAACCAACGCGGTCAGACCGCTCGAATAGCGCTTGGTCAGCTTGGTGCCCAGCGAATTGTAGTTGGCTTTGCCACCATTGTCGACGAGTTGGATGCGACCGAACTCGGGGAACGGCGAGCGAGCGGCGAGTGAAAGCGTTGAGACGGCGGGATCGACCGGGATCGACTCGTTCAGGGCGCGGAGCCCTTCGAGGCGTCGCGAAACCGAACCGAGGTAGCCGATCTCGAACACGAGATTGCTGCCGAATTCGCGTTGCACGTTCAACAGGTACTGCATCGTGTAAGGCGTGCGACGGTCGTAAGGGTTGGCGAACGCATAGGGTCTCGGCACATTCGCAACGCCACCGGCGACAGCGCCGAGCGCATTGCTCCAGGTCAAGTTGGGAAGAGTCTGCGACGAATTGTCACGAAGCCGGCCAGCCAGATTGCGGGACATATCGAATCGCGGATTCCCAGTGTCTTGCGAGTAGAAGGTTCCAGCGCCGGCGCGGATCACCGTCTTAGGATTCAACTGGTAGCTGATGCCGATGCGCGGTGCCCAGTCGTTGTTATCACGACCAACAAGCCGGTTGCCCAGAGATCCGTCACAACGGGTTTGGATTGGGACGTTGGGGAACTCACCGCCAGCAACCCAACGGAGGTTGATTCCCTCGTAGCAATTTTGCCGGGCCGCACCTTGGCGGAGGAAGTAAGGATGAAGCGATTGATCCTGGACAACTGCCGCAAGCGGATTCGGCGGACGGATATCCCTCGGAACGATAGCGTTGAAGAGGGTGCCGGTCTGATCTTCCCAAGGTGGCGTGTTCTCATAGCGCAGCCCCAAATTTAGAGTGAGCTTTGAATTTACGCGCCATGTGTCGTCGATGTAGAAGGCGAAGCCGGTCGAACGGAATTGTGCTTTGGCGATCGAAACGGCTGCCTCGGCCTGGAAGGTCTGGCCAAGCAGGAAGTCCGCAAACGCGTCGCCAGAATTGGCTACCTGCGGTAAACGGGTTGCGTTGCGGTCGAAAGTGAATTGACCGCGCGCAAACTGATTCCCGACCTGGTTGTACTCGTCACGGCGAAGCTCGCCGCCGATCTTGATCGTGTGCTTGCCCTTGACCCAGCTTAAGTTGTTGATGAACTGAAGCGCCTTGTTGTTGTTCTCAAAAGGTCCGTCGGAAGAATTACCGAAGCCGGAGTAGAAACCCTGCAACGAGATGCTGGGGATGCCCCACTGGACTGCTGGGCCCGAGGCAAGACCAGGGATTCCAAGGCTGCCGACGACGTCGGTCAGGAATGCGAGTTCCGGTCCATTGCTGTTGTAGAACTTCGTTAGGCCGAAGCGGAATTCATTGACGAGCGTGTTGGAGAGCACCCGGGTGTTGGTGACAGTCCACTGCGAGGCGAGCGTGATGATTTTGCTGCCGTTTTTGAAGATGTCCTCTGAGGTCTGATTCTCTTCTGAACGGGAGTAACGCCCGAACCAACTGGACTTGGAGGATTCGATGAAATCGAAGCGCTGAATGAACTGATCCTTGTCAATGGGTCGCCCCAGTGAGATCACGTGGTTGTTGCCGCTTGGCTGTGGGTTATTGGGGCTCGGATAATACTGGAGCAGCTTGACCGATATGGGGCTGAAGCGGGATGCCGGAATGATCCCATTGGGGAACAGGGTGCCCGCCGCTACGCCATTTGCAAAGGTCCGGGTTGCGGGGTCGTAGATGCCTCCCGCGATATTGCCGAAATTACCGCCGCGCTGGGCTTCGGACGGCAATTGGTAGCCCCCGTTGACGTTGCGACGCTGACGGAACCACTCATAGTTCGTCATGAAGAACAAACGATTCTTCCCGTTGAAGAGTTTCGGGATCTGGACGGGTCCACTTAAAACAAACCCAAACTGATTCCACTTGAAAGGGTCCTTGACCCGGTCCGGGCCGGTAAAGCGATAGTTCCGCGCATCCATCTTTTCGTTGCGCAGAAACTCATACGCCGCTCCGTGGTACTCGTTGCCGCCACTCTTGGTGGAGACGTTGATCTGAGTGGCTCCGCGGCCAAATTCAGCCGAGTAAACTCCGCTCTGAACCTTGAACTCCTGAAGCGCTTCGGCCGACGGGAAGATCACGTAGGTATTAAAGTTCGGGTCAGTGTTCTCCACGCCGTCGAGCGTGAAGCGATTGTAGTTGTTGCGCATACCCGCAACCGAGATATTTTGATTTGCGCGGTCGCCGCCCTGGCGTCCGTCGGCTTGGCCCGCAGACGGGAACCCGAAGCTCACGTTCGGCGCAAGGCCGGCCAGCGAAAGATAGTTGCGACCGTTGAGCGGCAACTCGACAATGCGCTTCTGTTCGACAACGGTGCCGACCGTTGCGTTCTCTGTCTGCAAGGCGGCGGCCGACGAAGTCACTTCGATCGTCTCGCTCACCTGGCCCAATTGCATCGCGATGTCGACACGGACACTCGCTTGCACTTGTACTTCGATATTGCTTTGGTTGTAGCTCTTGAATCCAGCCTTGTCCACCTTCACGCTGTAGGTGCCGGGAACAAGGGCGGGAAAGGCGTAGAGCCCTTCGCCGTTGGTGGTTGTGTTACGGGTTGCGTTGGTACCGGCGTTGATAATCGAGACGTTAGCGCCGGCAACGGGCGCGCCTTGCTGGTCGTTGACCGAGCCGGATACGTCACCTAAGGTTTGACCAAAAATGGTGGCCGTGAAAAATAGCGACAGTGCTAGAAGCGAATACAACTTAGTTCGCATACGTAAATTCATCTCCCTGAAATAAAACCGAGTCTTGGGTGACGTTATCACATTTCTTAATGCAGGTCATCACGGGCCGCCACACATGTTCAACAATGGCAAGAGATGAACCGTGATCGAAAGTTCCCACTACGCAGCCAAAACTGGTTTCAGAATCCCGACAACCTCGGCATGACCGCCGTCTATCTCGAGCGCTACGCCAACTATGGCCTCACTCGCGAGGAGCTGCAATCGGGCCGCCCGATCATCGGGATCGCGCAGACAGGCTCGGATCTCTCGCCCTGCAATCGGATCCATCTCGATCTGCAGGATCGCGTTCGGGACGGCATCCGCGACTCAGGCGGTGTGCCTTTTGTCTTCCCGGTGCACCCGATTTTTGAGAACTGCCGGCGTCCCACTGCCGCGCTCGACCGCAACCTTGCCTACCTCGGTCTGGTGGAGATCCTGCACGGCTATTTCTTCGACGGCGTTGTCTTAACCACCGGATGCGACAAGACGACCCCCGCCTGCTTGATGGCGGCGGCGACGGTAAACATCCCGGCGATTGTTCTCAGTGGCGGCCCGATGCTGAACAGCTACTACAAGGGCAAACTATCGGGCAGCGGCATGAGCGTGTGGGACGCCCGGCGATTGCACGCCGCCGGCGAGATTGACTACGACGAATTTATGAATCGCGTGATGGCCAGCGCCCCAAGCCCGGGCCACTGCAACACGATGGGCACAGCGTCTTCAATGAACTCAATGGCCGAAGCGCTGGGGATGAGCCTGCCCGGTTGCGCCGTGATTCCCGCACCTTACCGAGAGCGCACTCAAATGGCCTACCGCACCGGCAAGCGGATCGTCGAGATGGTGCGCGAAGACTTGAAGCCCAGCGACGTCATGACCCGCGCCTCGTTTGAAAACGCGATTGTCGTTTGTAGCGCAATCGGCGGCTCGACCAACTGTCCGCCCCATCTGGTGGCCATCGCTCGGCATCTGGGCGTCGAGCTGAAAACGAAGGATTGGGAAACCGTTGGACACAAGATCCCGCTCCTGGCAAACGTGCAGCCCGCCGGGGAGTATCTCACGGAGAGTTTTCATCTGGCGGGAGGCATCCCGGCCATCATCGGCGAATTGATGACGGCTGGAAAGTTTCATTTAGGGGCCCGAAACGTCGAGGGCCGGACGATGGGAGAGAGCTACGCCGGGCAGAAAACTCAAGACGAGCGGGTGATTCGGCGTTTCGCAAACCCGTTGGTGGAGAACGCGGGCTTCCTGGTGATGAGTGGAAACTTGTTTACCAGCGCGTTGGTGAAATCGTCGGTGATCAGTGCGGAGTTCCGCGCCCGCTTTCTGGGCGAGGACGAAGCCTTCACCGCAAACGCGGTCGTCTTCGATGGCCCGGAGGACTATCACGAGCGCATCAACGACCCATCGCTTGAGATCGACGAACGCTCGCTGCTTGTGATCCGAGGTTGCGGCCCGATCGGGTATCCAGGCGCGGCGGAGGTCGTAAACATGCTCCCTCCGGACCGCTTGGTAAAGATCGGCGTCAACGAACTTCCGACGTTGGGCGACGGGCGGCAAAGCGGTACCAGTGCCAGTCCCTCAATCCTGAACGTGTCGCCGGAGGCGGCGGTGGGCGGCGGCCTGGCGATTCTCAAAACTGGAGATCGCATACGTGTCGATCTGAAATCAAGCCGCGTCGACGTACTGCTGAGCGACGAGGAGATCGCCGCTCGCCATGCCGCGATGACGACTCCCATTGCCACTACCGAAACTCCTTGGCAGGAGTTCTACCGCGGACAGGTGGGGCAGTTGGAATTCGGCGGCGTTCTTGAGTTCGCCGTGAAGTATCGCGACGTAGGCCACACCATTCCGCGCCATAATCATTAGCTAAATGCGTTCTACAATTTTTGCGTTGGTGATCTGCCTCGGGTCGGCCTATGGGGCCAATTTCACGTTGTCGCAGATCAAGTCCTATCCTTTCCCCAATGAACTTGCAGCGGCCGCTAGCGGTAGCCGCGTCGTCTGGGCTTTTAATGAGCAGGGCTTGCGCAATCTGTGGGTGGCTGAAGGGCCCGGCTGGAAGGCGCGGCAACTCACTAAATACACTCGGGACGATGGCCAAGAACTGACTCAAGTCTCGTTGTCGCGTGACGGTAAGTGGGCCGTCTACGTACGCGGCGGCGACCACGGGGCCAACTTCGAGGATTCGCTGCCAGTCAATCCGTACGGGTCCGCCGCGCCGGTGCGCGTGCAGGTTTGGGCCGTGGCCTGGGAGGGCGGCGAAGCGAAGAGCTTGGGTGAGGGCGAGAACCCCGTCATTTCGCCGCGCGGCGACACAGTCGCCTTTGTCCGGGAGCGTCAAATCTGGACCGCGCCCATCAACGGCTCCGCCGCCGCCAAGCGCCTGTTCACAGCCCGAGGTGACAACGGAGATCCACAATGGTCACCGGATGGTTCGCGGGTGGCCTTCGCGTCTTCGCGGGGGGATCACTCCTTCATCGGTGTCTACTCAGGCGCGGACGCGCCGATCCTATGGGTTGCGCCCACAGCCGCGCGGGACTCCTCGCCCCGTTGGTCCCCCGACGGGCGCTTGCTGGCGTTTCTCTCCGAGCGTGGCGAAGAGAAGCCGCAACTCTGCCTGATCCCGGCCGATGGCGGCGAGTCGAAAGTGCTGACGAAACTGCCC
>JANXUM010000137.1 GCA_025356215.1 Bryobacter sp.
GTGTCTCATGTATGTTGGCACGGAGGGGAATGCCGAGTTTCGGCGGGCGATTGAATCCACCACCAAGAGCCTCCAGGCTACACAGACTCGGTTAAGCATCTGGGGCGGTACACTCGAACGTCTACTCGAAATCCAGATCACCGTTCCAAGTGTGGGTACCGTCTAGGATCATGTCTCAGTCGGCACGCTTCCTGGAGTTGAAGAAGCGGATGACGGTTCTCCGTCACCACTTGCTTCCGGCCGAATTTTCTCCCACCGGCTCATATTCTGATCGGGTCTTGGATCGAACCCGCAGCTACCGGGTCCTAGTTTGTGCGGAGTGTGAAGCTTTTCTCGAAGAGCGCTGCCTAGGTGTCGTGACCGCAGCGATTCGGAACTGGAAGATCGACAAGCAGGCACGCCACACCTTGATGGCCCTTCTGGCGCGGTGCGGTCCTGATGCGGATTCGAATCTTGCTCTTAGGGATTGTATAGGCCAGGCTGGCAGTAGTTACCACCACCTTATCCGGGCTAACCACGGCATCCGGGAAAGTAATCTGATTAGCGTACTCCAGCCCGTCGGCATCGAACTTCCGGATTTAAACCCAACTTGGTTGGCCACCGTTGACTCCTTTGGCGTCGCGAGAGGGGAAGTCGCCCATAGAAGTATTGGCGCGCAAAAGCCGATCGATCCCCTCAACGAACTCACTATCGTTAAACAGGTCCGCGACGGATTCGGTGAACTCGATAGACTTCTCAATAAACTCGCTTGACAAACGGCAACCTCGGTCGTGGACGGATAGCGTCCAACGGGAGAATGTAAATCGATGGTTGCACGGGTTGCCATAGTGCTTACAAATTAGCCATGAACCGGCATCACCCGAGACGCTTCTTGATCTCGGCCAGAGTAACGCGCTTGTCCTTGAGTCTCCTGATCTCCGCGCACCGATCCACCATGTCGGGTGCATAGAGTTGATATCCCGAGGCCGTGACTTCCGCCACTTCGAGCAGCCCTTCCGAAGTCCAAAACCGGATTGTCGGCACCGTCACGCCCACGGCCTTTGCCAGCGCACCGATCTTCAAAAGACCGGCTGCCTCCGGTTCTACCCCCGCCGATTCCCCGCGCGCGGCTTCCAGGTAAATGTCCAACGAACGCCCCGCGGCTTTTGCAACCAGCGCATCAAAGTCAGCCCTCGCGCCGCCTAGCTGCGCCCGTTCGAGCGCGCCGATATAGGCCACACGGTCACGCGTCCGAATGATCGCTGGGGGATAACCGCGCATCAGCAGCAGAAGATTCATCAGCAGCCGCGCTGTGCGACCGTTGCCATCAACGAACGGGTGAATCGTCACTAGCCGGTAATGCGCCTCCCCCGCAAAGGCGACAGGATGCAGCGAATTCTTCGCCGTGAGCCATTGCAGGAACGCCTGCATCAGATCGGGAACCTTGAGTGGATTGGGCATTACTACCGCCGAACCCGAAATCCGCACCGGCACATTACGGTATCGGCCCGCGTTGACATCGTCAATGCTTTTGAGGATCAGCCCGTGAATCCGGAGAAGGTCATGCGAGCTAAGTTGGGCGGGTTTCTTTCGGATCAGAGCGTTCACGGCGTCAATTGCGTGCGAATGGTTGGTTGCCTCCAGATGTTCCCGGAGGCTTTTGCCGCCAACGGTGAGGCCCTTCTCAATGACGGCTGCGGTTTCACGCCGCGTCAGGGTATTGCCTTCAATCGCGTTGCTCGTGTAGGTCAGTTCCACACGAAACCAGTCATCGAGATTGCGGACAAGGGCAGGGGGGAGCGGACGGTACCCGTCCAGCTCTTTCTTCTTTCTCGTCAGTTGGTCGTAGGTCATGCTCGGGGCTGCCCGGTGGCGACTCGCCTAAAGTATAAAGTATCACGTGATGGTTTAAGTGTGTTCTCTGCGTCGTCGATGGAAGCCTCCTACACAGGTGCAGCGCTCAAGGCAAGCACGGCCCCGGGAACTTCACCCCTCGTGCTGCGAGAACGAAGAGAAAGCTCGGACGCACGACGGATTACTGAACAGCGAGAAGAATGGCGCCTGCGGCGACAAGCGCCGCGCCAGCGATGCTCGCGGGACTGAGGCGCTCTCCCAGGAACAGCGCGGCAAAGATCAGGACGAAGACGACGCTCAGCTTGTCGATAGGGGCAACGCGGGAGGCTTCACCAAGTTGGAGCGCGCGAAAGTAACAGAGCCAGGAAAGCCCGGTAGCGATACCGGACAGCACCAGGAAGACCAGCGTTTTGCCTTCGATTTGCACCAACTGCGCCCGCGGCACCGTGGCGAGCGCGATGGACCAGGCGATGACCAGGATGACCGTGGTGCGGATGGCCGTAGCAAGGTTGGAATTCACCCCCGCGATGCCCAACTTGGCGAGGACCGCCGTCATCCCGGCGAATAGCGCCGACAGCAGTGCCCAGCCCACCCAACCGAATTTCATTTCCAGAGTTCGTTCACCGGCCCGTAGAGATCCTGGTCTGAGAATGGCACATATTCAAAGCCGCGGCCGAAGGGGTCGTCGTAACGGACCGTTGTCCAGTTGATTCCGAGCGCGGAATAAATCGTCGCTTCGATGTCTTCGGGACGGATGTAGCGCTGGCGGCTCCAGCCGTAATCGACGGTATCGCTACCGTCGGCGTTGGTGGCCCCCAACGGACGTCCACCGCGGACGCCGCCCCCGCCAAAGACGGCAAACTGCTGCACAAAGTGATCGCGGCCCTTGGCGGCGGTGATCGGCCCGACCGTGCGGCCAAATTCGCCGCCGACAACCAGGAGCGTGTCGTTCCACAGGCCCGAGGCTTTCATGTCGTCGATGAAGGTGGCAAGCCCAACGTCGAAGGGCTTGCCAACGGTAAAGAGGTTGTTGCCGGTGGGGTCGTCGATGCCGTAGATATCGATGTGCATGTCCCAGTTGCCATAGTTGATCTGGACAAAGCGGGTGCCTTGGCCCTGGCTCAAGACTTGCTTGGCGGTGAGGAAGGCGTTGCCAAGGCTGCTGCCGCCATAGCGGGCCGTGTCGGCGGGGCTAAGCTTGAAGGCGGCGTCCACTTTCGCGTTATACATGAGGCCGCGGGCGCTCTTGTAGAAGGCGTCATAGTCGGCTACGTCCTTGCCCAGCGGGGAATTCACGCGCAGCGGGTCGTCGATGGCCCGCAGCCGGGTGTACATCTGGTCGGCGCGGGCTTGGCCCTCCGAATTGGTGGTGTTGAGCAGACCGCCCGCCGAGGGCGTCACCTTGAAAGGCGCGTAGCTGCCGGGGAAGTAGCCGGGGCCAGAACAATTGTTGGCGTTGAGGGCGACAAAGGTGGGGAAGACTTGGCCCGGTTGGCGTTGGCTTTCGAGTTCGAGCGAGACGACGCTGCCGATGTTGGGGGCAATGTCGCCCAGCGCGGCGGCCGGGTTGCGGCCGATCTGATTCCACGTTTGGGCCAGCGTGTGCACAAGCGCCCAACTCCGGACGCTGCGCACGATGGCCAGGTCGGGCAGCTTCTTGGTGAGATTGGGGAACAGCCCGGTGGGGAAGTTCATGCCGCTGACGGTGGCGGGGTTGAATTCCTTGGGGGTGACGCCGTTGACAGTTTTAAGGTCGAAGGTGTCTGTATGGCTGGGGGCCCCGGTGAGCAGCACGAAGACCACGTTCTTGGCCTTGTTGATCGGAGTGACGGGCTGCGAGGTGATCTTGACGCCCGATTGCGCGTGCAGCAGATTGGGGTGCAGCGCAAGGTAGCTGCCGGTGACTGCGGCGCCCGACACTTCAAAGAAGCGTCGGCGCGTAACGTGCGGGCGAGACGCCATCCACTCGTGACGATGGGGGTTCTGGTTGAGGAAACGATCGAATTTAGCTTGTAGCGACATGGTGTGGTCCCCCTAGTAGTTGAAGAGAAAGTCTACTTTGTTGAAGAGCGTCCAGAGCAGGTTCTCTGCCTCGTTGGCCCGGGTAGCTGAG
>JANXUM010000150.1 GCA_025356215.1 Bryobacter sp.
CCCCATATCTTCTCAAGCGGCCTGCTCTATCAACTCCCCCGCGGCCTGCAATTGGCCGCAATCCTCCGCGCCCAGTCCGGCAGCCCGCTGGCAGTCACCCAAGCAACCAACTTCAACGCTTTCGCCGGCTTCGGAATCCAGCGCCCCAACCGCGTCGCCGCCCCCGCCCTCCCGACCGATGAGCGCACAACGGCTCGCTACTTCAACACTGCGGCCTTCACCCAAGCCCGCCAAGGCCAAATCGGAACCAGCTCGCGCAACCCCGTCACCGGTCCCGGTTACCAGACAATTGACCTGATGCTCGGCAAAACTCTACAACTCCGAGAGCGCCTCAAGGCCGAGCTCCGCGCCGAAGCCTTCAACGTCTTGAACACTCCTCCCCTGGGCAACCCCAACACTAGCTTCGGCGCCGCCGCCTTCGGCTCCATCACCACTGCTCTTGACCCACGCGTCTTCGAACTCGTCCTCAAGCTAAGCTTCTAAGAGCCGATGTCGATTGATTCCAAGCTCGCCGCGATCCGAACTAAGCAAGGGCGCGCCGCCGCCGAACTGGCCGCCCGCGTCGGAGTCAGCCGCCAGACCATCCATGCCATCGAGGCCGGCGACTATTTGCCCAACACCCAGGTCGCCCTCCTGCTCGCCCGTGAGTTACAGGTGACCGTCGAGGACCTCTTCAGCCTCTCAGCCCCTCCAGAACCGGCCCTCGCCGTTGAGCTCCTCTGCCCCGCCCCCCAAGGCGCGCCAATCCAGCTTTGCCAGGTCAACAATCGCTGGATCGCCGCCCCAGCCAGCGCGGCACCCTACTTTCTCCCCGAAGCCGACGGTACCCTCCGCGGCAAATCGGTGCGCCTCGCCGCCCCCGCAAAGAGCTTTCAGAACCGCCTCCTCCTGGCCGGCTGCGACCCCGCCACCTCCCTTCTCGCAGCCATGGTCAAGCAGTCGTCCGGCACCGAGCTGGTCTCGACGCCCGCCTCCAGCAAACAAGCCCTCGAATGGCTTGTCCAGGACAAAGTCCACATCGCCGGCTCACATCTCGAAGATACAAAGACCGGCGAATTTAACCTCCCCTACTTACTCGCGGCTTACCCTAAAAAGCGCTTCGCGGTCATCACCCTCGCCCATTGGGAGGAAGGCTTGGTGGTCGCCCCCAACAACCCAAAACAGATCCAAGGCATTGCGGATCTCGCCCGCAAGAACGTCCGCCTGATCAATCGTGAAATCGGATCCGGCAGCCGCGCTCTGCTGGACCGCCTATGCCTAGCCGCCGGGGTTCAACCCAAGCACTACGATCAGACCGCGCATGGCCATTTGGCGGCGGCGGCCATCGTAGCAGCTGGCCAAGCCGATTGCTGCCTGGCCACCCATTCCGCGGCCCGCGCCTACGGCCTTGATTTCATCCCCATCCATACCGAGCGCTACGACTTGATCGTCAAGCAAGCCTCGCTCAAACTTCCTGCGATCCAAGCCTTCCTCAACGACCTCCAGCGCGCTTCGCTCCACCGCAAACTCGAGGTCCTCGCCGACTACGACACCCGCCAAACCGGCGCGCTTCGCTAAGTCGATTGCGGTGACGGCCGCTTGATCAGCGTCGCCCCGAAGATCATAACTCCTCCGGCAAGCGCCGTCAGTGAGGGCTTTTCGTCATGAAGCAGCCAAGTCCAAAGCGGATTCAGCGCCGGTTCCAACATCATCAGCAGTGAGGCTTCCAGAGCCCCAAGCTTCGCCAGAGCGCCAGTCAGTAGCCAGTAGGCAAGGCCAACTTGGAAGACGCCAAGGTAGAGCATCGCCCAGAGATCGGCGTTAGAAATGGTTGAGATCGGAAGCGCGGCGGGCGCACACAGCACGAGGGCGAAGAGGTTGCCGATCAACACCGGAGCCATCGAGTTGCCGCCGCTCTTGGCCAGCCAACGAAGCCCGCAGACCGTGCACGCCCAAGCCGCTCCGCTGATGGCCCCGAGGATATTGCCCAGCGCTGGATTCGGTGCCAGTCGCTGGATAGTTTGAGTGTCCCAAAACACCAACACCATGCCGGCGCCGATGATCGCCAGCGTAAGCCAATCCTGGCGCCGGTTCTTTTCCTGAAGCAGCCAAGGGCCGAGCAAAACGAGATAGAGCGGTCCCGTACCTTGCAGAAAGATCGCGTTGGCCGACGTCGTGTTCTTGGTCGCCAGGACGAATGAAATCAGGCAAAGGGAGTAAGCGAGGGCGACGAGCGCTTTCGGCCAGGACCAATGGCGGCGAGCTTCCGGCAGTAAGACGGCGACAGTGATTGCGGCAACAAGGCTCCGCAGACCTGCCACTTGCCAACTGCTCAGCGCCGTGGATTTGATCGCGGCTCCGCCCGTCGAGAAAAGGACTGCGGCGGCCAATACAGCAAGGCGCGGATTCATTTCCATTACCCTACACCAGACTATGCGGAGGGTGTGAAAGAATCGATCCTGACCTATGAAGAATCGGCATTGGGTACTGACGCTCCTCTTTTTCCTCTCGATGATTACCTACATCGACCGGGTCTGCATTTCGGTGGCGGGTCCGGTGATGCAAGACGAACTAGGTTTGTCGCAGAGCGACTGGGGCTGGGTGGTCGGCCTGTTCACGCTGTCGTACGCGCTGTTTGAGATTCCGACAGGTTCGATGGGCGACCGGCTAGGGCCGCGAGTGACCTTAAGCCGCATCGTCGTTTGGTGGAGCGCGTTCACCGCGCTCACCGGCGCAGTGTCGAATTTCTGGGTGCTCCTGGCGACGCGATTCTTCTTTGGCGCTGGAGAAGCGGGAGCCTACCCGAACGCGTCGTCGACAATCTCACGCTGGTTTCCCAAGGCACAACGAGCAAGGGCGTCCAGCGTCGTTTGGGCGGCGAGCCGGCTTGGCGGGGCGGTAAGTCCGTTTCTCGTGATTCCGATCCAGAAGGCTTATGGTTGGCGGATGTCCTTCTTCATCTTCGGGTGTCTCGGTGTGATTTGGGTGGCGGTCTGGTATTGGTGGTTCCGTGACTCCCCAGCACAGAAGGCGGGGACGTCCGCGACCGAAGTGGCGGAGATGGCCGGCGACGCCATTCCTGGTGATGCGGCTCACCACTCCATGCCTTGGAGGGCAGCACTGCGGAGTTCAAATTACTGGATGATCCTGTTGATGTATCACACCTACTGCTGGGGCAGTTACTTCTACTTGTCTTGGCTGCATACCTTTCTGGTGAAGGGGCGCGGTATGAGCCAGGACGAGATGAAATCGCTGTCGGCCCTGCCGTTCCTCGTGGGATTTGGCGGCAACCTTTGTGGAGGGTTCCTGAGCGACTATCTCTGCAAGCGCTTCGGATTCAAGATTGGACGCCGGGCGGTTGGCGCAACCGGCTTGGCGCTGAGCGGCGTTTGCATGCTGGCGACCTCGTTCACGGCGGACCGGTTTTTATCTGTTGGACTACTGGCAATGGGCTACGGGTTCATGGACTGCATGCTGCCCGTTTCGTGGGCGATTTGCCTCGATGTCGGCAAGCGTTATGCCGGAGCTCTGTCGGGATCGATGAACATGGCCGGCCAATTGGGCTCTTTCTGTTCGAGCGTGGCATTCGGATACATGGTGGAATACTTCCACAACTACGACTTGCCGTTGAAGATGTTCTCCGGCTTCTTGTTCCTAAGCGCGTACCTGTTTACGCGGATCGATCCAACACAAGAGCTTCCGCTGAAGGAACTCGATCCTCAACCGCTCGCCGCCGGACCCGTGCCAAGCGCTGTGGCGTAAACACGCTAATGACGGTCGAGGCATAGTCCGCTGCGGGGGCTTGGGAACCCGTATCCCCCGAAAGTACGCGGAAGTTGACCCAGGAATTGAGCGGCAAGTCGATCCGGATGGTGTAGGCCGGGGAACTTGACGAGGGGGCAGCGTGATTTTGGAATTGTGTTCCAGCGAGGTTGACTCGCAATTCCAACAGTCCTGCCTTGAGGGCATACTTTTCGAGGATCGCGCCGTCCTCTTCTGGACTCGAAGAGGTGGAGAGTGCGTCCTCCATAGCGCGTAATTGGATCTGTTGACGGAGCCACGCGCGGAAGCGGCCGCCGAGGAGGGCGTCCCCGAGAACAGCGAATTCTGGATAGCGTAGCCGGGTGACGTCGTGCACAAGTAGAAGTAAAAAGGGAATGACGAGCGCGGCGCGCTCCCAGGGGCCAACCCCCAGTTGGAGGATGGCGATGACGGTGCCAAAAAGCGCGACGGCACCCAAACGCCAAAGTACGCGGGCGGAATCGAGGCCTTGGCGCTTCAACTGGTGGTGGATATGATCGCTGTCGGCCTCAAAGACAGGCTGGCCGCGCAATAGGCGGCGGGCGGTGCTGAGTGTTACCTCCAACAGGGGCAAGGTGAGGATGAGGATTGCGGCGGTTAGGCCTCCGCCTTCCGGAAAGCGCCGAACCAAGGTTGCGCCGCCGCAGCCGATCAGGAAACCAACCGTGAGGCTGCCGGTGTCGCCTAGGAAAAGCACTGCTGGTGGCCAGTTGGCCCGCAAGAAAGGGATCGTAGCGCCGAGCAAGGGTGCGAAGACCAGTGCGAGCGGGTAGTAGTCGAGCGAGAGCGCAACGATGATGATTCCGGCTGAGGAGACAACGGCCAAGGTGCCGGCTAGGCCGTCGGTGCCGTCGATTAGGTTGAAGGCGTTCGAACAGAGAACCAGCCAGAAGGAAGTGGCAATCAAGCTGAGCCATTCCCATCCAGGAGGAGCGTCAAAGACACGGACTCCGGCTGAGTAAGCAAGGACGGAAGCAAGCAATTGACCGAGGATCTTGTACCTGGGTTTGATGTTATGCCAGTCGTCCAGAAACCCGGTCGCGAAGATGATTGCCGTCGCCGGGATTAAGTGAACCAAGAACGCGGTGTAGCGCTCGAAGACAAAGTTGCCGCTGGCTGGTAGAAGTTCGAGAATGGCGACCGAAAGCAGATACGCGCTGACGATGGCGAGGCCGCCGGAGCGCGGGACCGCGACGGTATGATTCTTGCGCCCGTCGGGTTGATCGAGCTTGCCGAGTTTCAAAAAGAGCCAGCGTGTCGCGGGGACGAGGAGCGCACTTAGCGAGAAGGCGATTCCGAAAAGTGCGAGCAGTGATTTCATACCCGATAAGCCCCTTGGCGGCTGGAAGGTCGTAACTGGAAGGCGGCCATCACGAAAAGCCACCAGACGGAGTTGACGCGGACCTCCTTGAAAATGAACAGATCGAATCCGAGGGAGATGAGCGAAATGACGATGGCCCAGGTGAATGCGCGCCAAGCGGTGTCGGCTCCCTGCACAAAGGGCAACCTGAGGAGCTTGCAGGACAAATAGACGAGCCATGCGATCCCGATCAGTCCGAA
>JANXUM010000183.1 GCA_025356215.1 Bryobacter sp.
GTAAATTCCACAAACTTGTAGAGCGAGGATTCGAGCAGGCGCTCGACGTCGCTGTGGGGGCCGAAGTCGGTGCGATCCTTGGCCGAAATGGCGGGGCCGATTCCGTAGGATTGGATGCCTTTGGCTCGCAGCAGCGCCATGTCCGTGTAGCCGGTCAGCATGCCGGGAAGGGTGGTGGCGCCGGGGTAGATCTGTTTGCCAGCCTTCTCGAGAGCGCGATACAAATCGTTGTCGAGCTTACTGGGTGGGGCGACAGGACGCGAGGAGACGATGGGGACGATCTCGACGTTGGGATCGGCGATGAGTTTCTTCATGTCGGCATAGAACTTAGTAACATCCTCGTCGGGCAGGACACGGATGTCGATGGTGGCTTCGGCCTCGGACGGAATTACGTTGGCGCCGATGCCGGCTTTGAACATCGTGGGCACCACTGAGGTGCGCAGCATCGAGTAGTGGCGGGGTTCAAACTCGGCGAGGTAGCGCTGGATGGCCGGAGATTTCTGGGGATCCATCAGACCGTTGTAGCGGGCGGCGGCTTCTGGCGGGCTGATTGCGGCGAGCTTTTCAAAGTAAGTGCGCGTGGTGTCGTTGAGGCGCATCGGAGTTTGCCAGGAGCCGACTTTTTGGACCGCTGCTCCGAGGTGAGTGAGGGCGTTGTCCAAGCGTGGCACGGAGCCGTGGCCCGAGGTGCCACGGGCAATGAGGCGAACGCGGCGGGGGGCTTTCTCAGTGGTGGCGATTTGGACGGTGGTGACTTTATCGCCTGCGAGTGTGGTGGCACCGCCTTCGGTGATGGCGTATTCGGCGTCGATTTCGGCAAAGTGACGCTCCATCATGAAGCTGATTCCGGCGTCGGCGGGGTCGGTTTCTTCGGCTGACTCGACGAGGAAAATTACATCTCGATCGAGGGGTAGGCCACTGCGTTTGAGCATTAGAAGAACCATGAGATTCGCGGTGAGGCAATCTTTGTCGTCGGTGGTGCCGCGGCCCCAAACGTAGCCGTCTTTGAGGACGGCACCGAAGGGATCGACGGGCCATTTTTCGCGTTGCACGCCGACGACGTCGGAGTGAGCCATGAGGAGCAGCGGGCGCTTGGTACCATTGCCCTTGAGGCGGGCGACGAGGTTGGGGCGGTTGGGGTCGAGGGCGAGAATCTTCGAGGGGATGCCCTCGGCGTCGAGGACTTTTTTGATGTAATCGACGACGCGGATTTCATTGCCGGCCGTCGAGTCGATTTGGACCAGTGCGCGGTAGTGCTTGAGGATTTCGGCCTGTTGGGTTGGCCAGTTGACGGGCGGGGTTTGGGCAAAAAGGAGCGGGAGCAAGAAGATTTTCATCGCGATTCAGGATCGCATGTCTTGCTCCCGTCCGAGTTGGGCTTTAGATCTTCTGTTGGGCAACGCCGAGGATGCGTCCGGTGCTGCGGTCCTGGGCGAAGATCACTACGCGCCAAGCGCCCGCGCCTTCAGCGGTGAAATCGAGATCCTTCTTGAATTCCGCGCCGGGGGCGAGGTTGCCCAGGTTTTGGAGGTTGCGGACGACCGCCACATGCTTCAGGGTGCGCCCGGCGTTTTCACCGCGCGCCACCTGCGAGGTCATCGTGTCGTTGGCGAGAGCTGCCATGAGCGTGACGCCGTTGGTGCCCGCTTCGAGTTCTACGTGGAAGCTAAGCTTCTTGCCGTTGCGGACGACGTTGGTGAGGGTGATGGGGAACTTTTGTGTCTTGAGGGCCTGTTCGATCAGAGCACGGGTTTGGTTCGCGTTGCCGCCCACGAGTTCGCTTTGTCCGTCGATCACGAGTTGCGGGGTGTAGGCGCTGCCGAGTTTGAACTGCTCGACATAGTTCTGCTGGCGTAGGGTGAATTTCTTTTGTGAGAAGGGGTCGGTCCAACTGCCATCCCAATAGTCGACATGCTCACTGAGTACGATCAATTCGGCGCCGGCCACGGGTTGAGCGCGGTCGAGCTGCTCGAGCAAACGGTCGGCGGGCGGGCAACTGGAACAGCCCTCGGAGGTGAAGAGTTCGAGCAGGACGGGTTTGCGGGTGGGCTCGGTGGCGCCGAGGACCAGCGCGAAGGTGGAGAGGGTGAGAATCGACTTGATGAATTGCATAACGCATACCGGTTCCCCGAAGGCGCGTGGAAAGTTACGCACGGTATTTGCGCAGCAACTCATAGAGAACGATGGCTCCGGCGCTAGAAACGTTGAGAGAGTGTTTGGCACCGAGCATCGGCAGGCGGACGAAGGTATCGCAGCGGGCCAGCAAGTCGGGCTGGACGCCGTCTACCTCGTGACCGAAGAGCAGCAGGACCGGCCACTTGGGGCGCCAATCAAAGAGGTCGACGGCGGTGACGGCGGTCTCGATGGCAGCGATCTCGTAGCCGCGGCTGCGCAGTTGGTCGACGGTCGCGATGGGGTCGGCGCAGTCTTGCCAAGCGACCGTGTCTTCCGCGCCGAGGGCAGTTTTAGTGATGGCGTTCTTGGGCGGGCGGGCGGTGATGCCGCTCAAGAAGAGGCGCTCCAGGCCCGCGCCGTCGGCGGTGCGAAAGAAGCTGCCGACGTTGTACATGCTGCGGATGTTATCGAGTAACAACGACACCGGGAGTTTCTGAATGTGATCGTAAGTTGTTGCCGCCTGGGTGGCGCGAAAGGGGACGCGTTCCATCGCTTGATCAGGCCCCCACGATCAGGGCGCGATCCCAGTGCGAGCTCAACATGCTCAAGAGACCGAAGGCGGCCAGCAGGGCGACAAACTGGCGGAAGATGCTTTCGTCGTCGACTTCAGGTAGATCCTTGGTGAAGAGCTTGTAAGTGGCGCCGAGGCCGACGAGGAAGAACATAGTCTCTCCGCTGAGGTACCACATCAGCGCCATGGTCGCCAGTAACATGCCGCGCTGGCGGCGGCCGAGGACCGTGTAGGCGTGGCTGCCATCGAGACCGAAGACAGGCAGCAGGTTGAAGAGGTTGATCACCGCGCCGGTATGGGCGACGGCGGAGAGCCAGCGCTGTTCAAAGATTTGCGACAGAATCTCGAAGAAGAGCGCGGCACCCAGTCCCCACCAGGGTCCAGCGAGGCCAATGCGCGCTTCTTCGCTTGGCTTCAGGATCGCCGCTTGCGCGCGGATGAAGGCACCGAACATCGGAATGAACATGGGTGCTGTTGCGGGGATTCCAAAACGGCGGAAGGCCCACATGTGGCCCATCTCGTGGATGTAGATGCTGACGACGATGCCCACGGCGTAGCGCCAGCCGTAGAGTGCCCAATAGACGCCCATGGAGGCGAGCATCGATAACAGGGTTTTGATCTTAGTCAGTCCGAAGAAGAGGAACTTACCCTTGGTGAGTAACAAGAGTGCGAATGCCTTGAACTTCCAGGCGAGAGCGCCGAAGACGCCCAGACTGCTGACCAGTTTTCTCCAGGGGGGCGATTCCGGCGGCGGGGGCTCTCCGGGAGGGGGCGGCAGATTGGACAGCTTGGCCGCGATGGCCTGGAACTGCGACGAGCCCGGCGGCAAGAGCTGGAGCATTTCGAGGTAAGTGGCGCGGGTGGCCTCGATGTTGCCCACGGCCAAGGTGGCGGTGGCGCGGGCGGCCAGCTCAGCTAATTCTTTGGCGTGAACCAGGCGTTGGCAGGCGGGGCAAACCAACGAGCCGGCCGCGAGTGGGGCGCCGCAGTCCTGACAGAACTCCGGCATCTAAGCCTGCACCGCCTTCTCAGTGGAAAAGGGCCCGGTCAAAGTGAGCTTTGCGTTGCCGGTTTGCTTCCATGCCTGCATGAGGCCAAAGACAAGAATCGCGATGCCGAGGATGCCGCCGAGGCCCTCTTTTAACTCGAAGAAAGGCCTACCCATCGAGATCAGAAAGACCATGGCATAACCGCTCAGGTTGGCGATTACGCGGTCCGTTCGGTAGAGTTCCCAGAGCGATTGCAAGAAGACGCTGGAGCAGATGGCAACGTAGGTGGCGGCGACCGCGATGACTTGCAGCGGGCGCCCGCCCTGCCCGTTAGTGCCTTTGCGGGCGGCCTGGCCCACGAGCCAACCAACGGCGATGGATACGATGGCCAGTTCGTAGTTGGTGACGATCAGGATGCCCGCATAGCCGATGGCGCTGGCCAAAGCCGCGCCAGCCGCAAAGAGAGCCCCGCGCATGAGCATTGGATCGGACGGCGTTGCCACCGCTGCGGCCACTTTGCCGCCGCAGTTGGGGCAGACCGCCGTCCCGTTCACCTGCCAGTAAGTGGCCAAAATGCGGGCCCCGCACATGGCGCAGGGGCCGACGCCCGAGGGGTTGGAGAACTCGGCTTTCTCAAATTGAATGTCGTCCATGAACCCTTAGGCTAACAGGGTAGGCACAAAGCTTAGGCCGCCCTGGCCGCCGCGTTCGTAGTCGACATTGACGCGCGTACCGTTCTTGATCTCGCCACCCAGCAACTTGCGCGCCAGCGGGGTCTCGATCTCTTTCTGGATGGCGCGCTTGAGCGGTCGGGCACCGTAGGCGGGGTCGTGGCCGATCATGACCAAGTGGGCGCGGGCGGCGTCGGTGAGCACCAGTTCGATCTTGCGATCGGCCAGACGCGCGCGCACGCTGGTCAACTGGATTTCGACGATCTGCTTGAGATGCTCTTCGCTCAGGGCGTGGAAGACGATGGTCTCGTCGACGCGATTCAAGAATTCGGGCCGGAAGAAGCGGCGCAGCTCTTCCATCACTTCGATCTTCATCATGTCGTACTCGCCACCCTCAAAGTTGCCGTGGAAATCGAGGATGCGATGGGAGCCAAGATTGGAGGTCATGATGACGATGGTGTTTTTGAAATCCACCTTGCGGCCTTGGCCATCGGTGAG
>JANXUM010000233.1 GCA_025356215.1 Bryobacter sp.
TCAGCGGGGCGGCGACGCCATCGAACAGCACGCGGGTGCCAGCGAGGAGGGTGGGTACAGCATTGTTGACGAGAGAGAAGGTTGTCAGCGTCGCGGGACCGAGAGAGCCGCCAAAGATCGTCAGAATCTCGCCGGGGGCGATGCCGTTGGCCCCATAGCTTGCCGCGCTGGTTATGGCGTTGATCACCGGCGAGCCAGCCGCGCCAATGCTGATTCCGTAGTAAGCGAAAGCCGTGCTCCCGTTTGCGTCGGTGGCCTTGACGGTGAAGAAATTACTGCCCTGGATTGGCGGGATACCGCTGATTTCGCCGGTGAGCGGGTTGAGGTTGAGCCCATTCGGCAAAGAGCCGGAACTTACGACCCAGCTATAAGGCGACTTAGCGCCGGTGGCGGCGAGTACCTGATTGTAGGAAACGCCGGTCGTACCGCCCGGGAGTCCGGGAGTGGCTACGGCGAAATTAGCTGCCGTTACGCCGAGGCTAAAGACCAGGTTGCTGCGGAAACCGCTTGCATCCGTGGCGAGCAATCCAAAAGTGAATTCGCCCGACGCGGTTGGAGTGCCGCTGAAGCTACCGTCGCTGTTCAGGTTGATACCCGGCGGCAGATTGCCGATAGCGTTGCCATTGAGGACATAGGTGAACGGCGCGCGGCCAAGTGCCGGGGTCGGAAGCTGAGCCGAGTAGGCATTGCCCACCCGCGCCTGCGTTAGGCGAGTAGCGCCAGAAACAGTGATACCGAGGGTGGCATCGGCATTGATACCGTTGGCGTCAGTGACCCGAACGGTAAAGCGATAGGTTCCGGGGGCCAGCAGCAGACCGGTGAGGTTGCCGGCGGAGTCCAGGCGCAAGCCGTTGGGCAGGGGGCCGACAAGGAGAGACCACGAATATGGCTCACGGCCACCCGTGGCGGAGAGGGCGAACGAATATGGGTAGAACAAAACTCCGGGGGGAGGCGCAAGCGCGCTGATTGAGATGGGCGAAGAATTGTTGGCGATCGCGATGGAGTAAGTGGCGTCCCCGGAGAGAGACCCGGCATCTGTCACGCGAATGGAGAAGCCGAAAGTACCGACGGCGGTAGGCGTCCCGGTAATCGCGCCGGTGCTGGAGTTGAGCGAGAGGCCGGTGGGCAGGGAGCCGCTGATGACGGTGAAGACAAAGGGCGCGCTACCGCCGGTGATCGCAATCGTTTGATTGTAGGCTTGGCCAGTGCCGCCACCGGGCAGCGAAGTCGTCGTGATGGATGGGCCACCGGCTGCGACCACGAGTGTGTAAGTGGCCTGGGCCGTCAGGTTCTGCGCATCGATGGCGCGGACGGAAAATGTAAAGCTACCGGTGCTCTGGGGCGTACCCGAAATCACACCTTGGGCGGAAATCGTGATTCCTGCGGGTGGGAACCCGGAGTTGATGGTGGAGAGCAATTCAAATCGGACGGGCAAGGTACCACCGGAGCTCTGGAGCGTGGCCGTATAGGGTTGGTTTAGGCGCGCGGCGGGCAGGGTGACGGTGGTAATTTGCAGGCTGCCGGAGACGACGTTGAGAACCAAGTTGCCTAGGTTTGTGGCACCGGCATTATCCTGCACCTTAATGGTGAGATTGTAAGTTCCCACCTGGTTGGTGGTGCCGGACAAGACGCCGCTATCGGAAAGGATGAAGCCGCTGGGGAGGCTGCCGGAATTGAGACTGAAGACGTAGGGCGGAGCGCCGCCGGTGGCTTGAAAGCTGACGTTATAGAGTTGCCCGGCGCTGGCAGCCGGCAAGGAGGTCGTGCTGAACTGGAGAGTAGACTGACCAACGACGATGTTGGTGGCAAGAGTTGCCGACGTGCCTGTGGAGTCGACTACCCGGAAAACAACCGAAGAGATCCCGGAAACCGTGGCGATTCCATAAAGCAAACCGCCCGAGCTTAATTGCAAGCCGTTGGGGAGGGTTCCGCTGGCGAGCGAGAACTGATAGGGGATCGATCCACCGGTGGCGGTCAACTGCACCGAGTATTGCTGGCCGATGAACGACTGGGGCAGCGAGGTGGTGGAGAAGGAGAGGAAGCTGGAGCCGACGGTGAACGTGAAAGACGCTTGCGCGGAGGCGTTGATCGCATCTGTGACGCGAATCGTGACCGGGTAAGTGCCAGCGACGCTGGCGACCCCCGAGATCGTGCCATTGTTGCTGAGAGTAATGCCATTGGGCAAGGTGCCGAAGGCGAGGCTCCAACTGTAAGGCGAGGTACCGCCGGCGGCATTGAGCGTGGTGGTGTAGAAAGCGCCCAGCGGGGCGCTGGGGAGGGCGGTGGTAGAGACGTAGATGCCGGTTGCAGTGACTATGATCGTGAGCGAGGCTTGGGTGCTGGCACCCGCGTTGTCCTGCAGTAACACGACAAAGCCATAAGTGCCCGGGACGGTCGGCGTGCCGCTGATGCCGCCATTGTTATTGAGCGTGAGACCGGGGGGGAGATTGCCGCTAGCGAGGCTGTAGCGATAAGGGAAAGCGCCGCCGACCGCCGAGAGCGCAACCGCGTAGCTTTGGTTGACGATCACCTGCGGGAGGCTGGTGGTAGTGATCGTGAGCGTGCCGGAGGAGACAACGTTGATGCTGAGGGTAGCCGAGGCGGTGGCACCAACCGAATCGGTGGCGCGCACAGTGAAGAAAGAGGTCCCGGGCTGCGTCGGCGCACCGGAGATGCCGCCGGCCGAGGTGATCGAAAGGCCCGCAGGCAAGGAGCCGCCGGTGATGTCGAAGGTATAAGGTCCGCTGCCGCCGCTGGCGGTGATGGTTGCGCTGTAGGAGGTCCCGGTGATGCCCGTCGGCAGAGTGGGCGTGTTGACGGCCAGAGATGAGCTATTGACGGCCAGCAGGACGCTGAAGGAAGCGGTTGCGCCGAGGTTGTCTTGCACTCGAACGGTGAAATTGTAATTGCCGCTGGCGGTTGGCGTGCCAGTGACCGCACCCGTTGCGGAGACGGCAATCCCGGTGGGGAGCCCGCCGCTGACGACGCTATAGCCATAAGGAGCTGTGCCGCTGCTGGCGGTGAAGTTGGCGGAATAGGCCTGATTGAGCAATGCGGTGGGCAGGGTGGTGGGGCTTAGAAGAATGCCCGAACTGTTGACGTTGATCGTGAAGGCAGCCTGGGCCTGATTGCTCAGACTATCTGTGGCGCGGATCGTGAAGTTGTAGCTGCCGCTGGTATTTGGCGTGCCGGACAGGACTCCGGCGGTGCTTAGGAAGAGGCCGGGAGGCAAGGTGCCGGCGACGATAAAGTAGTTATACGGTGCCGTGCCACCGGTGGCCTGAACAGCGGCGTTATAGGCCTGATTGAGGCTGGCCGAAGGCAGTTGGGCGGTGCTGATCGAGACGACGCTGCCGGTGCTGATCGAGATGGAGATGGTGACCAGCGCACTGAGCGGTTGTGAGGCCGCGTCCTGGACGCGATAGGTGGCTTGATAGGTGCCTGCGGTTGTCGGAATGCCGCTGATGATCCCGCCAGCGCCAAGTATAAGACCGGGAGGCAGGCTGCCGCTCTGGACGCTGTAAGTGTAGGGAGTTGTGCCGCCGCTGGCGGTGAGGGTGGCGTTGTAGTTTTGGCCTGTCTGTCCATTGGGCAGGGCGGAGGAGACAAAGTTGAGGCCGTTGGCGGTGATCAGGATGCCCAGGCTGGCTTGGGCCGTGGAGTTGTTGCTGTCAGCAACGCGGACGGTGAACGGATAATTGTTGGCGCTGACCGGCGTGCCACTGATGCCGCCGTTGGTATTGAGCGCCAGGCCAGTGGGAAGCGAGCCGGAAATGATGGAAAAGGTGTAGGGCTGCTGGCCACCGCTGGCAGTGATGTTGGCGTTATAGGCTTGTCCAACTACGCCGTTGGACAGCGAGTTGGTTGTCACGCTGAGCGATGTAGAGTTGACGGCAATGGTGAAGGCTGCAGTGGCGGTGGCGTTGGCGTTGTCAGTCACCCGAACTGTAAATGGGAAGCTGCCCGAGGCCTGGGGAACTCCGCTGAACACACCGGTGCTGGCGCCGCTGCCG
>JANXUM010000239.1 GCA_025356215.1 Bryobacter sp.
GCCAGCTTGGCCTCTTGCAGGTTGGTCATTCCGATGATGTCCATGCCCCAGCTACGATAGACCTTCGATTCGGCCTTGGTCGAAAACGCCGGGCCTTCCATGCACAAGTAAGTGCCGCCCATTTTTGACACCACGCCCGCCGTCGCGCAAGCCCCGTGCACCGTCTCCATCAAACTGTGACAAGTCGGCTCGGCAAACCCGATATGCGCGACAAGTCCCTCGCCAAAGAAAGTCGACACGCGCCCCGCCGTGCGATCGAAGAACTGGTCCGGCAACACAAAGTGCTCCGGCTCATGCTCGGCCTTCAAACTGCCCACGGCGGACAAACTGATAATCCGCTGTACGCCCAGCTTCTTAAAGCCCCAGATGTTGGCCCTGAAATTCAACTCCGTCGGCGTGATGCGGTGCCCGCGCCCGTGCCGCGCCAGAAACGCGACGCGCTTGCCGCCCAGCATCCCCACGACATAGGGGTCCGAAGGCGCGCCAAACGGCGTCGTCAACGTCACTTCTTCTGTGACTTCAAAGCCAGGCATGGAATAGAGTCCGCTGCCGCCGATAATGCCCGTTTCAATTTGCAAAGTCTAAGAATGCTCCTCAATTAGTTCTAGCAGCACACCGCCCGTCGACGCTGGATGAATGAACACATATCGATGCCCGCCCGCGCCCGTGCGCGGCTCGTTCAATAGCCGCGCCCCCGCCGCTCTCAACCTCTCGGCGGCGCGCACCAGGTCCGGCACGCGCAATGCAACGTGATGCAGCCCGGGCCCGCGCTTGGCAATAAACTTTGCGATCGTGCTCTCTGGGTCTGACGCCTCCAGCAATTCCAGACGGCTCTCCCCCGCCTGCAACATGGCCACATTCACCCGCTCGCCCGCCACCGACTCGCGCTGCGGCACGCCCATCCCCAGCGCCTCGCAATAGAACTTCAGCGCCTCATCAATGCTCCCCACCGCGATCCCCAAATGATCGATGGCAAAGCGCGGAGCGTCCACCGCAACAGCCCGCCGCGGCAACTCCCGCAGCACCTGCCAAACCTTCGCAATCCCGATCCCCTCACTGGCCACCGTCTTCAACACCCGCACAGAGCCGTGCATCTCGGCCTCAAGCTCCTGCACCAGCTTGTCCGCCCCCGGCTGGTCTGCTTTATTGACGACAAACAAATCGGCGATCTCCATGATCCCCGCCTTGATCGCCTGAATCTCATCGCCTTGGCCCGGCGTCAACAACACCGCCACCACCTGCGCAATCCGTGCCACCTCGATCTCATCCTGCCCCACGCCCACCGTCTCCACAATCACCACGTCAAAGCCCGCCGCCGCAAACACCTGCGTCAGCAGCTTCGTGGTCGGAGCCAGCCCCCCCATCGCCCCGCGCGTCGCCATACTGCGAATAAACACCCCAGGGTCCTCATGATGTCGTTGCATTCGGATGCGGTCCCCCAGCAGCGCCCCGCCCGTCTTCATGCTCGAAGGATCAACAGCGAGAATCGCGACTCGCAAATCCTCCCCCCGAATCGTCTGCGCCAGCCGATCCGTGAAAGTACTCTTCCCCGCCCCCGGCGGCCCCGTAACTCCAATCACCAGCGCATGGCCGGGGCTTGCGGCCAGCTCGCCCGCCAACCCCGCCCCCCGGCCCGCTTCCAACAACGTGCAGGCCCGCGCAATCGCCCGCCGCTCCCCCGCAATCACCCGCGTCGCAAGTTCCCTCATTGCGCCTTAAGCAGTTGCCGCGCGATCACCATTCGCTGGATCTCGCTCGTCCCCTCGCCAATCGTCATCAGCTTCACATCTCGATAAAACTTCTCTACCGGATAGTCCTTGATAAAGCCATACCCGCCATGCACCTGCAACGCCTCGTTGCAAACCTCCACCGCGATCTCGCTCGCAAATAGCTTCGCCATCGCCGATTGCCGCGTCACCGTTTGGCCCTCGTCTTTCTTCCAGGCCGCCTGCAGCGTCAATAAACGCGCCGCCTCAATCTGCGTTGCCATGTCGGCCAGCTTAAATTGGATCGCCTGAAACTCGCTGATAAAGCGCCCAAACTGCTTGCGCTGCTTCGAATACTTGAGTGCCTCCTCAAACGCCCCCTGCGCAATCCCAACGCTCAACGCGGCAATCGAGATCCTGCCCCCGTCCAAGATCCGCAGCGCATCAATAAAGCCCTCGCCCTGCTGTCCCAGCAGTTGCCCCTCGCCCACAACGCAGTTCTCGAGGATCACCTCGCCCGTAGCCGAGCTCCGCATGCCGAGTTTATTTTCCTTCTTCCCCAACCGATAACCCGGCGTGTCGCGCTCAATCAAAAAAGCGGAGATCCCGTGATGGCTGGCAGTGCGATCCGTCGCCGCCATCGCAACGCAAATATCGGCATAGTGCGCGTTGGTCGTGAAGGTCTTCGCCCCGTTCAATACCCAACCCTCGGGCGTCTTCACGGCTTGCGTGCGCGTGCCCCCAGCATCGGACCCCGCCTCCGGCTCCGTCAAGCTCCAACAACCAATCCACTCCCCGGTAGCGAGCTTTGGCAAATAGCGCCGCTTCTGCTCCTCGGTGCCGGCAATGTACAAATGATTCGAGCAGAGCGAGTTATGCGCGGCAATGATCAAGGCAAAGCTCGGGTCCACGCGCGCCAGTTCTTCGATGACGATCGAATACTCGATGTAACCCATCCCCGCGCCGCCGTACTCTTCGGGGAAAATGATCCCCAACAGCCCCAACGTGGCGGCCTTCTTCACGGCCTGCAGGGGAAATTCCTGCGCTTCGTCCCAGGCCAGGACATGCGGTGCCAGCTCTGCGGTAGCAAAGGCGCGCACCATTTTGCGAAGCTCGTTTTGTTCCTCGGTAAAGGCAAATTGCATAGCTGTCTCAACTCTACGATAAAATGACGGGTTCACCTCAATGACAGTCGAACAGCCCGCTTCCCCCGCCCAACTGGCGGAGCTCCTGCGGGATTCCCAGCAGCAAAACCACACGGTCGAAATCTCCGGAGCCCGCACCAAAGCGCGCATGGGGGGCCCAATCGCCGACACCGCGCGCCGCATTGAGACCACCAGGCTGAATCGCATCCTCGCCTACGATCCCCGCGATCTGACGATCAGCGTCCAAGCCGGAATCCTCTACAAAGACCTCATCGCCGCCCTCGCCGAAAAGAAGCAGGTCCTGCCCATCGAGCCGCCCTTCGCCGACACCGCCACCATCGGCGGCATCCTCGCCACGCATTCCACCGGCCACCGCCGCCGCCTCTTCGGCACGGTGCGCGATCTGGTCATCGGCATGAAATTCGCGACGCTCGAAGGCAAGATCGTGCAGTCCGGCGGCATGGTCGTCAAGAACGTCGCGGGTCTTGATTTCGCCAAGCTCATGACGGGCAGCTTCGGCACCCTGGCCTGTATCACGGAAGTCAACTTCAAACTGATGCCCGCCTTCGCCGGAGCCCGCTGCTTTCTGTTTCAATGCGACAAGCCAACGGACCTAACAGCCAAGCGCCAAGCGATTCTGGCCAGCATCCTGCAGCCCGCCTCGATCGACGTACTCAACCCAGCCGCCGCCGCGCGCCTGGGTCTGACACCCCAATGGTCGCTAGTCATCGAAGCCCTCGGCAGCGACAAGGTTCTCGATCGCTACCAGCGAGAGCTCAGCGCTTTCGCAGTCATTCCCAACGACATCTGGCCGCGCATCCGAGAGTTCACGCCCGCCTGGCTGAATGAATATCCAGAGGGCTCTGTGGCGCGTCAATCCACGCCGTTAACGGGTATCGAAGCCGCCATGCAAACCACAAGCCCGGCGCTGGCCCGAGGAGGCAACGGAGTCGTTTACACTTACTCAGCGAAGGTCGCCGATCTCCCCGAGGGCGTCAAAGGCGTGATCGAATTCTCGCCGCCCAACCGCCCATCGAAGGATCGAATGTGGCCCCACCCCGGCGAAGATTTCTTTCTCATGGAAAAGATCAAGCGCCTCTTTGATCCGGCAAGTCTGTTAAACCCTGGGAGGCTCTATGGCCGCATCTGAACTCGCCTCACGCGTTAAAGAAGGCCGTCATCCCGACGCCCCGCAACAAAAGGATTTGGACAAGTGCGTCCACTGCGGCCTGTGCCTCAACGCTTGCCCCACCTATCGCGAACTGGGCGTTGAGATGGACTCCCCGCGCGGCCGCATTTACCAAATGGTTCAAGTGGCCACAGGCGCGGCACCCATCACAGATGGGTACTTGGAACACATGTCGCTCTGCCTGGGTTGCCGAGCCTGCGAGACCGCCTGCCCCTCCGGAGTCCCCTACGGCCGCCTAATCGAAGCAGCAAGAACGGAAATTCAAGCCCGCGTCCCAAGGCGCGCTCCCTGGCGCCAAATTGAAAACTTCGCCTTCGGCACGCTGCTGGTAACGCCCTGGATGCTGCGCCTGCTGGGCGCGGGTCTGTGGCTCCACCAAAAGAGCGGACTCGAGACGCTAGTCCGCAAAACCGGCCTCCTCAAGCTCTTCGGGCCGCTGGGTAAGATCGAACACCTGACGCCAGAAGCGCAACTCCCCACCTTCTATTCCAACTACGGCAAAGTGTACTTCGCCGAAGGCCCGCGCAAGTATCGGGTAGCGATGTTGGGCGGCTGCATTGCCAACGTCTTCTTCGCGCGATTGCACGAGGCGACAGTGCGAGTACTCCAAAAGAACGGCTGCGAAGTGGTGGTGCCAGCGGCGCAAGTCTGCTGCGGAGCGCTCCACGCCCACGCCGGTCGGCGCGAGGAAACCCGCGCGCTCGCCCGCAAGAACATCGATGCGCTGTTGATGACCAACTTCGACGCGATCATCTCCAACACCGGAGGCTGCGGGGCAACGCTCAAGGAGTATCACGAGATCCTCGAGCACGACGAGGCTTATCACGACAAAGCGAAGGTCTTCGTGTCAAAGATGAAAGACGTGAACGAATTCCTGGCCTCGATCGACTTAAACAAGAACATGGGCCGGGTAGAGCGCCGGGTGACGTACCAGGATAGCTGCCACTTATGCCACGGGCAAAAGGTGAAAGCCGCCCCCCGCCAGTTACTCAAGTCGATCCCCGGCTTGGAGTTTGTAGAGATGCCAGCGAGCGACGTCTGCTGCGGTTCAGCGGGAATCTACAACGTAGTCGAAAATGACATGGCCGAAGAAATTCTAGCCTCAAAGATGCGAAACGCCAACAGCGTCGCCCCCGACCAAATCGCCAGTTCCAACCCCGGCTGCATGATCCAACTCGCAGCGGGGTGTAAGCTGCATGGAACCGGCAAGCTCAAAGACAATGCGGTGCCGGTTCGGCATGTGGTCGAGTTACTCGACGAAGCCTACCGCAACGCATAGGCCACGCAGATTCTCCTGCGGACTTGAGTCCTGGGC